>JAISMJ010000074.1 GCA_031276815.1 Treponema sp. | reverse complement strand
GGAAATAGAGAAAGCGTCCCAAAATTGGATGTCAAAAGAGATAACCATCCAACATAAACAATTTCCAAAAAAATATATACAATTTGTTGTTTCGGAATATATAAATGAAGATGAGGATGAAGTTGTCATTCCCATAAGGCAAGATGAAGAAGCCAAAAAGTTTCTCCACTATTTTGTTGAAAATTATATGGAAAAACAAGATGAAAGCATTTTGCAGAAGATTGTTTCATTGTTTATAAAAAAATAATGAGGAACGCCGCCCCTGCGCCTAACGGGACTGTTGCTCTATTCGATTAGGTCGTTGCGCTCCCACGGTTCATTCCATGCGACATGTAGGCGGCTCTGCCCAAATGTCGCATACGCCCGGAACGTTATGCGTATTTACTTCTATACATTATATGAGCAAACGCTTTCAAATGGGGACGAATGATTGTTTATACTACAACCGTAAATTTATTGAGGGACTATGTATTTTAAGAAACTTGTTGGAAACAAGTGTTATTTATCGCCAATGGATGCAAACGACGCTGAAAAATATACCGAATGGCTTAATGATATGGACATTTTAGTAAATTTGCAATTATACAATGGTATAATAAATGTTGAAAATGAACGGGCATTTACAAACAATGTATCCAAATATCATATTTATTCAATAATAGATATTAAAAAAGATGAATTGATTGGAAATTGTGGGTTTATGGACATTGATAATTTAAATCAAACGGCGGAAGTTGGAATATTTATAGGAAATAAAAATTATTGGAATAAAGGCTATGGGACGGAAGCGTTAACCTTATTATTGGATTATGGATTTAAGGCGTTAAATTTGAATAATATTCAATTAAGGGTTTATGGATATAATAAACGCGCAAAAAGATGTTATGAAAAAGTAGGATTTAAACAAATTGGCATACGGCGAGAGGCGTTATACAGGAATTTAGAAAGACATGATATACTATATATGGATATAGTATCAAAAGAATTTTATGATATGAAAAAATAGAGAATAAAGATGCCGCAGCCCCGCCCGCGAATAATTCGGCGGTCGAACTGTAATTTTCAACCGCCGCAATCTTATATAAAATACATATACGATTCGTCCGGATCAACGGTGCCTATCAACGAGGCGAGCGTTTTCCGGTCAATGACCGAAGCGATCCGTTCATTGAGCCTGTCAAACACCGTTTGCCTGATGACTTTTTGCAGTTTAGTCTCCTGTACGTGAGGAAGCGGCGGATCAACCACCAGCATATCGCCTTCAAGCTTTCTCAGCACATCGCCTATAATGATATCTTCAGGACGGCGGGCAAGCGTATAGCCGCCGGACGCCCCTTTTACCGAGCGGATGAAAAGCGTCCGCTTGAGGATAACGGCGACCTGCTCAAGGTAGCGGACGCTGACCTGCTGCCGCTCCGCAATGCTTGCCAAAGAGACATGCGATTCGTCCATATGTTCGGCAAGGTCGATGAGAAGACGGACGCCGTACCGTCCCCGTGATGAGATTTTCATATCGAACCTCCGCCGCGCCGTCCGTCTTCGTGTAGGGTATATGTTTGCCCATATTTCACGATTTCCACCTGCGGGAAGCCGTTATCCGCGAGGTACTGCTTAAATGCCGCTTGGGGTTTTGGTTCGCCATGCACAAGGAGTATGTTCTTGAGGTGGGACGTGTCAAGAGATTTGAGCCACCGTAATGCCTCCGTATAATCCGCGTGCGCGCTGAAGGCGTTGATTTCCTCCACTTCCGCGCGCCGCGTAAACCACTGTCCGTGAATTCTCACGTCTTTCTCGCGGTTGCGGATGCGCCTGCCGAGCGTGTTTTCCGCCATGTATCCCACCGTCAGAATAGTGGTGTTCGGGTTGCCGATACGGTTGATAAGGTGGTGCTGAATACGCCCCGCTTCGCACATGCCGTCCGCGCTTATGATGATAAGCGGACCGGGATGGTTGTTTAAGGCTTTCGACTCGTCAACGCTGGTGGTAAAGTGCAAGGCATTGAAACCGAAGGGATTTTTGTGATGTTTGATAAAGGCTTCGCGTATGGTTTCATCATAACATTCGGGATGAACTTGAAACACCGTCGTTGCGTTAGTCGCCATAGGCGAATCTACAAAGGTAGGGATTTCGGGGATTATACCTTCATCCGTCAATAAGTGGAAATAGTAGACCAATTCCTGTGTGCGCTCAATGGCAAATGAGGGAATAAGGATACAGCCCTTGTTTTTTATAGTACGCGTACAGGCATCCGCGAGTTTCTGCATGGCGTTGCCGGTACGGTCATGCCGTCTGTTGCCGTAAGTGCTTTCAAGCACGATGTAATCGGGCGCGGGAAGCGCGGTCGCCGGATCGCGGATAATGGGCTTATCGGGGCGTCCCAGATCGCCTGAACAGAGGATGTTCACCGCTTCGCCGTTCTGTTGTACCGTAAGCATAGCCATAGCCGAGCCTAAAATATGCCCCGCGTCAAATAGTTCCAGCCGTACGCCGCTGCCGATAGTCAGCGGGCGGTTGTAGGACACGCCCATAATCTGACTTGTTGCCTGAATTGCGTCCTGTTCATCGAATATCGGCTGCCAATCGAATTTCTCGCCTTTTTTATGCGCCTGTTTACGCAGATAGAAGGCATCATGCGCCTGAATGTTCGCGCTGTCCATCATAATAAGACTGGCTATATCCCGCGTTGCGGGCGTCGCGTATACGTTTCCTCTATACCCCTTTTTAGTCAGTAAGGGCAGAAGCCCGCAGTGGTCAAGATGCCCATGCGTTAATATCACTGCCTCGATACGATCGGGAGAGATACCGAGTTCGCGGTTTTTCCGGTCCGCTTCCGCCCGTGAACCCTGAAATGCGCCGCAGTCCACAAGGTAGGATTTTCCGTCAATTTCCAGCACATGCTTGGAGCCGGTTACTTCCTCAGCCGCGCCGAGTGAATAGAATGTTATGCTCATAGGGGTTATTATAACACATATATAAAAAATGAAAAGAGGAAAAATGAGTGAATCCCGTCGCCGTCATCTTGACAAAAACGAGCGTGTCAACTATATTTTCAATCATGCGGTCTTTTTACACGCCCACAAGTCGGACATATACATCGCAGTCCTCCTGCCACCGTGATGCGCTTCCGGTATCCTCTGCCGCACACTGTATTTTTATATCGCTCATTTTTCACTACCCGCTATTTTCAGCGATCCCCCCCCCCCCCCGAACATCATGTGGTAAATTCGCTTTCAGCGCCCGTCCCGAAATCGGGCGGCTTTTTCTCCATATTCCTTATCGCTTGTACAGCACAGTTGTTTACAATACAAGTATTTCCTCATATTTCATTTTTCTTAAATCTTTTTAATAAGGAGTTTTTCATGGCTACTATTAATTCAGTACACGAGGTTTTACACCGTATTCGTGTAAAACTTTATCCCAATTACCTCACCAATGTTGAGGGCGCGTATATCGCGCGCACGGACAACGAGGCGTCCCTCACCATCGAGGACGTCTGCGCCGCGCTCAAAAACAGGGGCGGTTTCACCGGTAACTACGATGATCTCGTGGAACACGTGAAGCAGTTTTTTGACGAAGCCGCCTATCAGTTATGCGACGGCTTCGCGATCAATACCGGCTACTTCTCTATTCATATCCATGTAGGCGGTACATTTGATAAAATCATCGAAGGGCATAATACGCAAACGCACTTGATAACGTTCCGGTTCCGCGTCCGTGAGCCTCTGCGAGCTTTGGCGAAACATATAGTCGTAGAAGTGGAAGGCTTGGCTGACGTGCAGGGCTACATTGACGAGTTCACGGATATACGCACGGAATCGGTGAACGATGCGCTTACGCCCGGAGGGATGTTCAGCATAACGGGACACAAGATAAAGGTGAGCGGGAACAATCCTGAAACCGGCATATATTTTGTATCGGCGGATGATGCTGGTCAGCGGGTGAAGGCGGACGAGCATTTAGCGGAGAACACGGCGTCAAAATTGATAGGGATAATACCGGCGTTGAGCGCCGGAAAGTGGAAGATTGAGATAAAGACGCAGTACACAGTAGGAGGAAAGTTTTTGAAGGAACCGCGCATTATTGAAAGCGGTTTTGTTCTGACGCAAGGCGGCGTACGATTTGTCTCCAAGGACTGAAGGGTTCACTCTAGGTCGGAGTGAACGCCAGAGATAGGACGGAGTGAAGACTCATTCTAGGACGGAGTGAGCTCCGGAGATAAGTCGGAGTGAACATCAGAGATAGGACGGAGTGAAAAAGATTTTCCGGCGAAGATACGGTGAAGATACATGGATGCGGTACGCGCATGAAAGCGTACAATGGGGACATATATACAAAAGAATTCGTATATAACGAGTGATACGAAATGCTGTTCCGGTTATAGAGGTTATTTACATAACGTTCCCGCATTATTTTATGGAGGACAATTATGAATAAAAAATTGTTTTTGATAGGAATGTTGACCTGCGCGTTGACATTCATAGTTATATTTAAAGGCTGTTCCACGGAGGGCAAATCATGAATTGCGATTCATTGAGCGTGATGAGCAATAACACAATCGAAGGTTTGGTGATGATATGTAGAACTGTTTATAATCCCCCCCCCCCCCCGCAAATGTCATAAAGGAATACCGCGTATGGATTTGATCGAGGTATCCTGTAATGAAAACCGCCATCCTTGGGAATTAAGTCGGACGACACAGCTGTTACATATCGTTACGGCGCTTTGCCGTAAAATCAGGTCAGCGGATGCGGATAAATCAATACTAATTGCGGATATAGGGGCGGGGGATTTATATTTTGACTACTGTGTGCTGGCGGAGATACGCAATATACATATCACTGCGGTTGATATGAATTTTCAATCTCTGGATAGTCCTGATGCCCGTATTAGAAAAACAGCGGATATTCGGCAGTTAGAAGATTATCAATACGACATTATTATTATGATGGATGTACTTGAGCATGTAGCGGATGATGCGGTTTTTATTAAAGAAATTGAGAGAAAACTAAAAGACGCGGATCCACGTTACCTGATTATAACGGTTCCAGCGTTTCAACATCTATTTTCCACGCATGATGTATTTCTAAAACATTATCGGCGTTACGAGAAATCATCTTTGGAAAAACTTATAGTATCTAATGTATCGCTTTCAATCAGCGCCATTCATTATTTTTATACTTCGTTGTACTTTATTCGATTATTCCAGAAAATCATACGGAAAATAAGGGGAAATCAGAATGTTGCTTTGAAACAATCGGGAATCGGAACATGGAAATATAGTAAAACCCATATAATCACTAAATTGATAACTCTATTCCTTAACGGTGATTACAGATTGAACCGCTGGGCTCGTAAGTTTGGCATTATATTTCCCGGGCTTTCCTTATTGGCGGTACTTTGCGGCAGGAAGGAGGCGGGACATGAAAGATAGTTCGTTTCAAAGTGCGGTAGATATTTCTGTTGTAGTGCCTTGCTATAATGAGGAAGTGGCGCTTCCCTCATTCTACCGGGAAATAACCCGCATCTTTAACCAGCTTGAGGAAAATCAGCGTGATATTACGGAAGAAATTTTATTTGTCGATGATGGCTCTGTTGATTCAACCGCTTTAGTCATAAAAAATCTGTCTCAAAAAGACAGACGGGTTCATTATATTATTTTTTCAAGAAATTTCGGGAAAGAAGCGGCTCTGCTTGCCGGATTGCAAAAAGCCAAAGGCAGCTATGTAGTTACGATGGACGCTGACTTGCAGGACCCGCCGGGGCTTATTCCGTATATGCTTGAAGCGGTTCGCTCCGGCGAATTCGATTGTGCAGGAACCCAGAGGATAACCCGTAAAGGAGAACCTCTCGTCCGTTCATTTTTTGCTCGCAGGTTTTACCGTATTATGGCGAGATTTACAGATATAGAAGTAGTTGACGGCGCACGAGATTTCCGTTTGATGAGCCGTTTATATGTAGACGCCGTTCTGTCCTTCCGTGAACGGGGACGGTTTTCAAAGGGAATTTTCCCGTGGATCGGGTTTAAGACAAAATGGTTCGAGTATGAAAATATTCAACGCACCGCCGGTGAGACGAAATGGTCTTTTTGGAAACTTTTTTTGTATTCCTTGGACGGCATTATCGCGTTTTCATCAAAACCGCTTGCAATTGCTTCTGTCTGCGGTATATTCCTGTTCGGACTATCAATAGCATGTATCATCGTTATTATTATTCAAAAATTTCTTTTTAATGCCTCTGTTGAGGGCTGGGCGTCAACAGCTTGTATTATGTTATTTTGCAGCGGTATTCAGCTTTTTACGACAGGAATTCTCGGTCAATATTTGGCGAAGACATATACCGAAGTAAAACAGCGTCCCCATTATGTAGTACGAGAGGAGAGACTATGATAAGTAGAGATATAACTTATTATATCAATTATTTTCTTGATAATATCTGTCCGCCTATTCTTCGGGACTGTAAATGGTTTATGTACCCGATAATTTACGGCGCTTATAAACAGGAAACTAAACACCTTATGGCATTTAAAGAAAAGCTGCCATTTTTGAACGAAGAGGAAATTGCATCTTATTACCAGCGCATAGAACATGTGCCGATTACGCGGCGACCGACAGACCTCAATAAAGCCAGTTTAAAGTATATTATTAAACACATCATAATGGGGGGGGGGGGGGGGATTCTGGATGCCGCGTGCGGCAGAGGGTATCTTTTGAATAAAGTCATAGAAGCATATCCAAAGGCAAAATGTATTGGGGTTGATATCGTTCCAAGTAAGCAGCAATTTGAAGTGGTTAAAGCCGATCTGTTGTCATTGCCTTTTGAAGATCATGCGTTTGATACGGTACTTTGTACTCATGCCTTGGAACATATCAGGGAACATAAAAAAGCGCTTAATGAATTAATCAGGGTTACTAAGCAACGGCTCATTATTGTAGTGCCAAGACAGCGGGAGTATGTATATACTGTTGATTTGCATGTTCATTTTTTTCCATATATGTATTCTTTCCAGCAATTTATTGGGATTAAAGATGCTATCTATCTTGAGCTAAAAGGAGACTTTCTCTGTTGTATAGACTTTAAATGACCGGATTTATGCAAAAGCTGTTTAAGAAAGTTGTATCCATAACCTCGCATAAAGAATTAATGCATCGACATCTTTGAAAAGCGCCTCGTAATCTAAGCCACAATGATAAGGAGTTTCTCACCATCGAAACACACGCATAAAAGTATCTCAAACGGTCATAGCGGATAAATGGTTCGCCTCAACCCAAAAGTGTCCGCGGTGCAGGAACAAACACAAAGCTCATGCTTGAGAAGAGAAAGTATACGTGCGGGTACGGATATGCCGGAGATAGGAATATGAAAACGGCGCAAAGCATACTTGAAGAAGGAATGAGAATTCATGCGCGTAAAATTATTGCGAAGCGCACGAATCCAATGTAAGTCCGCCGCCTGTTTTTTGCACATCCTCGTGTGGATCTGTAATACCATAGGAATAATCCGGCGAGCAACGCCCGGAAATCACCCTAATATGTTTTGCCGCCAACACCCTTTAAGAAATTACACCAACTTTATAATGATACGACAAACTAGCATGGAATTTATTACCGGTATCCTTTAGCACTTTGTCAGCGCAATACTTGCAAAGAGGATGCACATCTCTAATCCATCCATAGGGCGGATCATCAAAGTCATCTTCGTTGCCGCACAAATAACACTCGCGCTTTTCATCATCATAGGTTTCAGCAATATCCATAATTCACTCCTTATATTAATGTTGAATAATGTATCTGTTTAACTACTCTTTCATTCCTGTGAAACGAAAGACCGGCGTTTAACGGATCAAAGAAAAATTGATGGCTTGGCTTTTCAACAAAATTCTTAACAATGAACAAACAATACTGCGTTCGCAATTCACTTGCCACAACATATTCCTTTTCTGTCAATATAATATTTCCGCTATTGGCATTTAACCCCTTTACTTCAACACAGTAAAAATTGCTATCAAGAGAAAGTTTAAAATCGAAACCGCAGGCAAAATTTGTCGTATCCTTTACATCATAGTTCTCAAATTCGATAATTGACGGATAGGTGATTTTAAAATACTCTTCTGCCGCTTTGCCGGTTATTAATCGTTTGGCAACGCTTTCATTCATATCAGATTTTATGACGGCGGCAATTTCTTTTTCTTCTTCGTAATGCGGGATAAGAAAACTTTTTATCAAATCAGTGAACGCCGCAAAACTAAGCGCGTTGAAATCGGCAAAAATTTTCTTTGAACGTGTTTTTAACGGACGCTGCCAGCCTTTGCGCGGATTATCAGGAAACAGTCTGTCAAATTCATCACGATAATTTTTGATTGATGCCGGACTTGAACCCAGCGAATATCCAATAACATTGAACGCCTGCCACATACCTGTAAAACCAAACGCGGTTAAAGCCTCTTTATCAAATTTCGCAATATATAAACCAGTCAATGTGGTTTTATCTGTTTTTGTCAAATTCATAGAACTGTCGTATAGGAAACTAAATTATAGTTTGCGGTATAGGCCCGTTTCGCTTCCGCGTCAATTTCGCTCGCAAAAACGCATTTTCCGCCAAGAGCATCGGCGGCCTGATGAAACCCGCCAATACCTGCAAACAAATCAATGTTACCAACTCCGATTATCTAGCTCTGAACTAGAAATATCTAGTTTTGAACTACTTAAATGGAGTTCCGAACTCCGAATATCTAGTTCAGAACTAGAAACATCTAGTTCTGAACTACTTAAATAGAGTTCCGAGCTCCGATTATCTAGCTCTGAACTAGAAACATCTAGTTCTGAACTACTTACATGGAGTTCCGAGCTCCAATTATCTAGCCCGTAACTAAAAAAATCTGGTTCTGAACTAGAAACATCTAGTTTTGAACTACTTACATGGAGTTCCGAGCTCCAATTATCTAACCCGTAACTAAAAAAATCTAGTTCTGAACTACTTACATGGAGTTCCAAGCTCCGAATATCTAGCTCCAAACTAGAAACATCTAGTTTTGAACTACTTAACCGGAGTTCAGAACCGGACCAACCGGTCACCGCGCCGTATTGCCGGAGCTTGGAGGGACATCCGGCTAGTCCCGATTGAAAGCGTCCGGCTGCGAAGCGGCGCGGTTCCTGCCGGTTTTGGGAAAGCGGGTTTTGCGTTCCTCATACACCGCCTTCCCGAAGCGGCGCTCCCCCGCATGTCGCGCTGACTGTGGAACGCAAACCGGAGTTCCACGGTTCCACGGTTCCGCAACGGGCGTTTCGTCCACCCTGCCCGCTTCCCCTTCAATCAGCCCAAATACTGTTGAATAAGCTCCAATTTAAGAGCGCGTACCTTCTCCGTCATGGAAACCTTATAAATATGGGGGTTTAAGAAGCGTTTATAGCTTGCGTCAAAACTATCAAGACCGCGCTCTACATGGCTGCGTATGGCGGCAAGGCTCGGATTACCGGCAATCTGAACGCCTTTGTCAAGACGGGGCTTGAGAAGCGGTTCCGCGCATCCGTCCACAGTGTAATGGAAATGGCGGTAATCCGCCGCCGTATGCCAGAACGTATAGCATCTTCCCGGTTCGATGGCGTCTTCGCCGTCAAGCCCCAGAACATCGGCAACAGCCATGCCGTTCACGTCTTTAATACGCCACACTTGTTTAACTCCCGGCGTGGTGGTTTTTTCAGGATTGTCCGAGAATTTGATAGCCGGAATAAAACCGCCCCTCCCATCGCCGCGGGCGGCGAGTTTATAGACGCCGGTAAAGGCGGCTTCTTCTCCGCCCGTTACCATGCGCGTACCAACGCCCCACGTATTGACGGGAGCGCCCGCCTCTTTAAGCGCGTGAATAATGATCTCATCAAGATCGTTGGATACGGTTATGGTCGCGCCGGTGAGACCCGCCTCGTCAAGCATCTTTCTCACTTCAACGGAAAGGTAGTGAATGTCGCCGGAATCAAGCCGCACGCCGAAATTCCCGCCCTTTTCAACGAGTTTCTTTCCCACCTTAATCGCGTGAGGCGCGCCGCTTTTCAAGGTGTCGTACGTGTCGATAAGGAATACGGTCTTATCAGGATACAGCTCCGCATACGCTTCAAAAGCCGCTTCCTCACTCTCATGCGCCATGATCCATGAGTGCGCCATGGTTCCCAAAACCGGAATAGCGTACTTCTTGCCCGCAAGCGTATTGCTCGTGCCGCGCGCCCCGCCAATATACGCGGCGCGTGAGGCGCTCATTGCCCCGTCCGGTCCTTGGGCGCGGCGCAGCCCGAACTCCATAACCGATCCCTTACCCGATGCGAGCCAGACGCGCGCGGTTTTTGTGGCGATAAGCGATTGAAAATTGATGGCGTTGAGCAGCATACCTTCGATAAGCTGGCACTCAATCATATCCCCTTCGATCCTGACGAGCGGCTCCTGCGGGAAAACCACCGAGCCTTCATCCATAGCCCACGCCGATCCCTTGAAACGGAAACCGGCGAGATATGCAAGGAACCCCTCATCAAAAAGGCGCAGTTCCCTCAAATAATATATATCGTCCGCGGAAAAGCGAAAGATTTGCAGCCGTTCAAGCAGGGTTTCAAGTCCGGCGAAGATAGAAAACCCGCCGGAGAAAGGCTGTTTTCTAAAAAACATTTCAAACGCCATCCGGGGCGGTACCGTCTGGGACGATATTTGTCGCTTCCAATACCCGTGAGCCATTGTCAGGGAATAAAAATCCGTAAATAGAGCGGAAGTGTGTTCCATACCTGTTTCCCGCGCCGCCTAAGCCTGTACCATAACAATAATCAGCGCCGGTGATTTATAATCTAACATCATAGCGCTATTTTAGTTATATGAAAATAAAAAGTCCAGATGGTACTGATTAATGACAAGATACGGTTCTCGTTACAGTCCGCTCTCTTGCATAATTTAGTAAGATAGAGTATGATTTATACATGAAAGAGAAATATCTGTTATGTATGGCAGGCGTCTCGCTGCTTATATCGTCATGTTCAATGACTACAATGGCTATGCGGTCATCGAATCCCGAATTCATAGGCAAGCATATACCGGGACTCCTGGAAAAAAACGAACGGAAGCTGCAAACGAATCCCGATGATCAGGCGCTGATTCTGGAAACGGGGTCGCTGTACGTGATGTACGCGAATGCGTTTGTGCAGGGACCCGCGGAGATGCTTCCGTCGTACGAGTTCGACCGGAGAGAAGCCGAAAAAACCAGGGCGCGGAACTATTATCTGCGCGGCGTTGAGATACTCAATGCGGGGCTTGAAAAAAAATACCCGGGTTTCGCCGAAGCCTATGATTCAGGGGACGTCGAGAACATGCGGTCCGTTATGGCGCGCGCCGTTAAGGAAGATACGGCGTATCTGTATTGGACTACGGCGGGATCGCTGTGCGCCTATTCGCTGAATCCCATGGATTTTGATCTGGGAATGAAAATCAAAGCCCTCAAGGTTATGATAGACCGGGCGTATGAACTCGATCCGGATTTCAACAGCGGGGCGATTGACGATTTCTATGTGCTGTTTTACGCCTCGCTTCCCGAAGGTATCGTCGGCGATAAAACGATGATAGATGAACACTTTACGCGCGCGGTGGAAAAATCCGGCGGGCTTCTCGCGGGACCATACGTTTCGTACGCCCAGTCCGTTGCCAAGCCGAATCAAGACTACGAAGGCTTTAAGGAGAATCTTGAAAAGGCGCTCGCCGTTGATCCGGACAAAGATAAGGATAACAGACTGGTGAACACCATCAATCAACGGAAGGCGCGGTATCTGCTTGACAATATAGAGAATTACTTCATTGGATACGGCGATGAAGAATGGGTTGATGATGAAGAATGGTTCGATGAAGACGATCCGTGGTCCGATACGGATGAAGAAATAGACTATAGTGAATAAACCGATCGTTTCCCGCAATTTCAGTGTTGGGAAAGCCCCGGCTGTTTCATATTTTTAAGGAGAACATAATGAAAAAGCATTTTTTTAAATTTTCTAATTTTTTTACTCATGGCATGTGCGTGTGTGTAATCGCGGTAACGATGATGGCGCTGCCCGTCCCGCTCTTTGCCCAGAAAAAAGGCGCTGTTGTTGAATTAAAACTCGCCTCTATCGTGCCGGACAACACCGATTGGAGCCGGGCGTTGGACCGGCTGGCTAAAGAATGGTACAACGCGACTAACGGACAAGTGGTGGTTTCCGTGTACCATGGCGGACAGCTTGGGTCTCTTGAAAAAGACGTGCTGCGTAAACTCAAGGGAAATACGATTCAGGCCGCGGTGTTTACGTCTGCGGGTTTGAGTCTTATCGCGCCGGAAGTGCTTACCTTGAGCGCGCCGTTTTTTATCCGCAATGATCGCGAGTTGGATTATGTGATCAACGCCGTGAAAAGTGAACTTGAAGCAAAAATCAACCGGCAATACTTCATGCTTGCGTGGGCAAAATCCGGCTGGCTCAAAATATTTTCGAGGAATCCCGTGCGTGTTCCCGCGGATCTTAAATCCCAGATTACCGGTACGGTTGAGATACCCGTCATGAATACCGCCTTCAAATCCATGGGATTCCAAATGCAGCCGATTGACTATAACAGCGTGATAATATCGCTTACCAGCGGCAAAATAGACGCGGTATACCAGACCCCGGCGTATGCGGCTCCTACTCAGCTTTTCGGCATTGCAAAAAATATGACGAATCTCAACATAGCCCCTATCATGGGAGGCATCGTGATCAACCAGCAGACATGGCGGAAGATAGACGATCAGTACAAGCCGAAACTCCTCGCAATCGTCAAAGAAATCGAACGGGAAATCGGCGGGGCGATTTCTAAACTTGAGAATGAAGCCGTTCAGGTTATGACGAGAAACGGGTTGAATATTATCACCCCTACTCCCGCGGAAGAACAAATCTGGTACAACGACGTAGGAAGCAAAATTGCCGCCTTGGCAAACGACAAAGTGTTTAACCGCGCTCTTTATAATAAAATAGACGCTCTGTTGCAAGCATACCGCAAATAAGCCATGCTATTAAAAAGATTGAAGGAGAACACTTTGCGGAAGAAAAAGACGGTATGGGATACGCTGGGTATCATCGAACAGACGTGTTGTTATGCGGCTGTGATATGTTTGGGGTTATTTCCCATAGCGGGTATGCTTGCCGGTACGTATTTTGCCCATATTGCCAATGGACCGGCGTGGATCAACCGGATATTCGAGTTGTTTTTACAGATGAGCGGAATGGAAATTCTGACCCATCTGCTTTTGGTAACGGGACTCTTTGCGGGCATGCTGACGACCAAAGACAGGTCTCATCTGTCAATTTCCATTGTGCAGAATTTTTCAAGCGATACGGTTAAAAGGCGCATAACGGTCTTTAATAACTGTTTGTCAATCGTGGTATTGACGGTCATCGTATTGAGTTCGTTTACATTTATCCGGATATGGCTTGACGGCTCCTTGATCGGTTTCATACCGGATACGGTGTTCGCCTCGGTTATTCCGCTGGGATACGCGGTGATGGCGGCGCGGTTTGCGCTGCAAACGCCGGTTAAAGGCGCGGGGAAACTGCTTCCTGTAGCGGCGTTTTTACTCGGATTCCTCGCCGCATTTCCAGTCGCCGCGAAATTCGTATGGGGGTTTGACGCGCCGGAAAGCGTGTACGCCGTAACCGATGCGTGTTATGCCGTTGCCGCGGTATTGAAGACGCCGGTGATCATGCTTCTGCTTTTATCGGCTTTTATCGGCGCGCCGCTTTTTATTGTCATCGGCGGCTTGTCTCTCATACTCATAGGAACATCGGGCGGCGAAATGGAACTGGTCGCCAATCAGATATACGCAACGCTTACCAGCGATAACTTTATCGCCATACCGCTCTTTACGCTCACCGGATTTTTCCTTTCTGAAAGTAACGCCGGAAACAGATTGGTCGCGACATTCAAAACGCTGTTCAGTTGGATTCCGGGCGGTATGATCATAGCGACGGTGGTTATTTGCGCGTTTTTTACCACGTTTACCGGCGCTTCCGGCGTTACTATTTTGGCGTTGGGCGGAATTCTTTTGGTCATACTGAACAATGTACGGTATGACCAAAAATTTTCTATCGGACTGCTGACATCCGCGGGGAGTATCGGGCTGCTTTTCCCGCCCAGTATACCGATGATTCTCGTGGGAACCGCGGTTCAAACCAATATTATCCATGTATTTCTCGGCGGTATTTTTCCGGGCATTATTCTTATTGCCGCCATGATTATTTTTGGTATCGCCGCTTCCATAAAAACCAACATACCGGTTGAGACGTTTAACGTGAAAAACGCGGTTCTGTCTCTTAAAGACGCTATCCTTGAGATTTTGCTGCCTTTTATCCTGATAATCGGGTATTTTTCAGGCGCGCTCACCCTGCTTGAGATCAGTTCCGTGGCGGTGGTCTATGTGTTTATCGTGGAAGTGTTCATCCACCGCGACATCACGATACGGGACTGTATAAAAGTGTTTCGGAAGGCGTTTCCCATTATCGGCGGAGTGCTCTCTATTTTGGCTATCGCCCAGGCGCTGTCCTATTATATCGTGGATACTCAGGTTCCTGAAAATTTCGCCCGGTGGCTGCAACAGACGATTCATTCAAAATACGTGTTCCTGCTGCTGCTGAATCTTGCCCTGCTTGTCGTGGGCTGCCTCATGGATATTTTCTCCGCCATACTCATCGTGCTCCCGCTCATCGTACCGCTGGGCGTAGCGTTCGGCATAGACCCGGTGCATCTGGGCATCATATTCATCACAAACCTTGAAGTCGGGTTTCTCACGCCTCCTGTGGGCATGAACCTTTTCCTCGCGTCGTACCGGTTCAATAAACCGTTTATCTCGATCTGCCGGTATGTCCTGCCGTTTTTAAGTATCAGGTTTGCCGTGGTGCTGCTCGTTACCTATGTCCCGTGGTTCTCGACGTTCCTGCCGTCTTTATTTAAATAGGAGTGTTGCTATGTGCTGGTACTGCGGTTCCCCCATTACAGACGCCGAACCCATCGGACGCTCGTTTAGATGCCCGGCATGTGGCAAGGACCTGCGCGTATGCAAGCATTGCGCTTTTTTTCTGCCGAAAAGCAATGAGTGCGCGGAAAGCGGCGCGGAGAAGGCGTCCGATACGGAAAGAGCAAATTTTTGCGAGTGGTTCAAACTCGATCCGAAATTCCGCGCGCCAACTTCCGGAGCGGAAAAAGCCGTACACGCGGAAAAGGCGGCGCACGCCGCCTTTGATTCGTTGTTTTCTTGAAGTTCCGCGCTTCTTTTATACACGCAATACTATACTAAAAAGAGCGGAGTAAAACCCCGCAAAGGCGCTTGCGCCAGCTGGGGTTTTACGGAACCCGCCCCTTTAGGGACGCACATACAAGTCCTGTTATGCGAAGTTCAAATTGTACTTTTATACAACCGGCATATAAATTTTATCTTTATTGCCATAATATTCCATAAAATCAATATCGAACAACCTTTTAAGCAATTCGCTGGTTAATTCACGGATTAAAATGTTTTCCATAATCCTGCCATTTTTTATCATAATCACTCTGTCAAAATAATGAATCATACTTATATCATGCAATACAACAACTATTGATTTCTCGTTCTTCAATTCAATTAACTTTTTTGTTATACCAATCTGATAATAGGGATCTAAATTATTAAAAGGTTCATCTAAAAGCATGTTTTTTGCGCCCTGGACAAGAAAACGTGTAAAAAACGTTTTTTGTTGTTCTCCTCCGCTTAAACCGGTAATTGCTCTTTCAGAAAATCCGGTCAGGTTCATTTCTTCAATAAATCTTTTCGTTAATTCTTTATCATTCAAGCTGTAACGATATGGCGCATACGGACGTCTTCCCATGAGTATCGCATTAAATACAGTGTGAGGAAAT
>JAISMJ010000060.1 GCA_031276815.1 Treponema sp. | reverse complement strand
ACCGCGGAAGAGCTCGCGCTGACGCTGACGGACTGTTTGTCGATGCGGTCGTTTTGGCGGGCGGTGTTTTCGTTCATATCGCGCACCGTGCGGGCGGTCGAGTCAACGAGCGAGAGCTGTTCTTGGATCATGCTGTTTATGTCATTGGTAATGGCGGCAATGGCGGCGGCTGATTCGGCGATCTTGTCCATAGAGCCGGATAGCGCGTCGCTGTTGCGGTTCGTTTCCTGCGCTTCCTCTCTGATTTCCACGATAAGCGCCGCGATATTGCTCAAAAAGCCGTTAAGGTGCCGGCTTATCGCGCCGATTTCATCGTTCTGATCATAGGTAAGGCGGACGGTCAAATCGCCCTTGCCTTCATGCAACGCGCCGATCACTTCGGCCGTCTTGCGAAGCGGGTACACGACCCTCTTGTACAGAGAGACAGCAAAAATCACGACCATTGCTGAGATGACCGGGGCGATCAGCAGCGAATCAAGCATATTGCGGCGATACCCTCCGATGATGCACGTCATAATGAGTCCTACGCTCGTGAACACATAGGGCAGCAGAACCGTCCCCACAAGGGTCTTCTTGAACACTTTCTTCAATATGATGCATGTTAGCGTAGCCGCAATAGCAAGCTCAATAAACACAGCGCCGGCAAAACTGAAAAATTCCGTATCCATATACTTTCTCCAAATTATAGTTCTTTATATCTCTCTCTAGCGTACGTTAGTATAAGTTATAGTTTGCGTAGTGTCAATAACGGTTACAATATACCCGCGGCGCGCCGCGCGCGTCTAATGTTCAGGCTGTTGGCGGCGGCGCGGGACTATTCAGCCCGAAGGTCCGCGCGTAAACAGCCCGCTACGGCAAAGCCGCCGGATTATACGGCTACGCCCCTTTTCTCTCTTTTTTATTGCTTCTTAATCCGCTTAAAATATACAACGCGGCGCATCCATACATAGGCTAGCGCGAGTCTAACACGCGCTCTTGTGTGCGTATATAACACATGGGCGCGTGTGTGTCTAACACGCGGGCTGGTGCGAGTCTAACACGCGGATTGGTGTGAGCCTAACACGCGGATTGGTGTGAGCCTAACACGCGGGCTGGTGTGCGTCTAACACGCGGGCGCGTGTGAGCCTAAACACGTAGGCTGGTGTGCGTCTAACACGTGGGCGCGTGTTAGACACGCGGGCTGGTGCGAGTCTAACACGCGCTTTTGTGTGCGTCTAACACGCGGGCTGGTGTGTGTCTAACACGCGGAGCTGGTGCGAGTCTAACACGCGGGCGTGTGTGTGTCTAACACGCGGGCGCGTGTGAGCCTAACACGCGGGCTGGTGCGAGCCTAACACGCAGGCTGGTGTGCGTCTAACACATGGGCTGGTGTGTGTCTAACACGCGGGCGTGTGTGCGTCTAACACGTGAGTTAGTGTGAGCCTAACACGCGGGCGTGTGTGAGTCTAACACGCGGGCTGGTGTTAGTATAACACGCGGGCGTGTGCGCGTCTAACACGCAGGCGCGTGCGCGTCTAACACGCGGGCGCGGGCGCGGCTCGCACTGCGGGAAGATATGCCGCCGTCATCGCTTTACAGGCTCGCCGGTCAAGCCGGGGTATAAAGAGTGGGGGTAGCGGAAAACCCGCTCCGCATCGCCCGCGATGCGGAGCGGGTTTGGAGCGAGGGGGAGCAGCGTACAAAAAAGCGCGGCATTGGGGACGCCGCGTCCGTTTTCCCCGCGTCGCGCTCCCCCTCCTCGCTTTTTTTCCCGCCTATGAAGCCTTCCCGCGCTGACAGCGGCGTTTCGCCCGTTCCGCGAGAATTTCAGAGCGCCTTCCGCGCGCGGTATATGTCCGGTATGACGATACTTGTTACAAATGTTCTTGTATGGTATGATAGTGTTCACATGAAGTCTATACGAAAAAAAGTCATAATGGTTGATGATAATATTATCAATCTCACCTTGGGTAAAAGTATTCTATCTCATCACTACGACATATATACGGCGCCTTCGGGCGAGAAACTTTTTAAACTGCTTGAGGCGGTCAAGCCGGATATTCTGCTTCTTGATATAGAGATGCCGGACATGAACGGGTACGAGGTGATAAAGCGGCTTAAAGCCTTCAGAGAGACGGCGCATATACCGGTTGTTTTTCTGACCATACGGAACGACAACAATAGCGAACTTGAAGGGCTTAACCTCGGCGCGGTTGATTACATTACAAAACCGTTCTCTCCCGCGCTCCTGTTAAAACGGATTGAGATGCACTTGCTGCTGGAAAGCCAAAAGAACACGCTGAAAATCTACAACAAAGAGCTGGAAACGCTGGTGCTGAAGAAAACGGAAACCATTCTCGGTATGCAGAACTCCATGTTCAATACGGTTGTTGACTTGATAGAGTTCCGTGACGCTTCAAATAAGGGGCATCTTCAACGAACCTATCAATACCTCACGCTGTTGGTGCGCGCCATGCAAGAGAGCGGGATATACCATGAAGAAATAGCCGCGTGGAATGATGTAGAAACCGTGTTGAAATCGTCCCAGCTCCACGATATAGGAAAAATCTCCATCAGCACTGATATTCTGCTTAAAGCGGGCAAGCTGACCGAAGCGGAATTTGAAGAAATGAAGAAACACACGGTGTACGGAGTGGAAATTATTGGGAAACTCGAAGAAGACGCGCCGGGGTATGAGTTTTTCAAATACGCGAAACTATTCGCCGGCACGCACCATGAGCGATGGGACGGCAAAGGCTACCCATACGGGCTACAGGGCGAAGCGATTCCGGTACAGGGGCGGCTTATGGCTATTGCCGATGTGTATGACGCGCTTGTTTCCAAGCGGTTGTACAACGCCATGCAGTCCCACCAAGAGGTTGTACGCTGTATCAAAGAGGGGAGAGGAACCCAGTTCGATCCGGAGCTGACCGATCTGTTTCTTACCATTGCGGATGGTTTTGAAAAGGTTTTAGAGAAGGAATTGTGAATTGAGCGCCTATGGGAACCCATAGGCGTTTTTTTTGTGTTAGGAGGCGGTATGTTGACGAGACGGCATTTTATTGAGCCGGATACCTTCACGCTGGAAGAGATGGAGACGCTCTTCGCGCTGGCGGAGAAGATCGAGCGGGAGGGCGGGTACCTGCGGGATTCCTGCAAGGGCAAGTTGCTCGGCGTCCTTTTTTTTGAACCAAGCACCAGAACGCGGCTGAGCTTTGAGGCGGCGATGATCAGGCTTGGCGGAACATGTCTGGGCTTTGCGGAGCCGTATTCCAGTTCAACCGCAAAAGGCGAAAGCCTTGCGGATACCATCCGTACCGTAGCCTGCTACGCGGACGCCATTGTGATGAGGCACCCCAAGGAAGGCGCGGCGCTGCTGGCGTCCCGCTATTCCTCGGTACCGGTTATCAACGCCGGAGACGGCGGGCATCACCACCCCACGCAAACGCTCACCGATCTGCTTACCATCCGTCAAATGCGGGGAGCGATAGACAACCTAACCATCGGCTTCTGCGGAGACCTCAAATTCGGGCGCACGGTTCACTCCCTTGCAAGGACCCTCGCCCGTTACCCGCGTATCACGATGATCTTTATTTCCCCGCCGGAACTCGCCATGCCGTCGTACATTACCGAAAGGTTTGCCGGCGCCGGCGTTTCCTATGAGGAGACCGGTAGTCTTGACACGGTGATCGGCAAGCTTGACGTGCTGTACATGACCCGCGTGCAGCGGGAGCGGTTCTTTAACGAGGAAGATTACATCAGGCTCAAGGACAGTTATATTCTTAATATGGAGAAGATGGCTATGGCGAAAAAAGATATGATGGTACTGCACCCGCTGCCCCGCGTCAATGAGATTGCGCCGGACGTGGATGCGGACCCGCGGGCCGCGTATTTCAGACAGGCAACTTACGGCATGTATGTCCGCATGGCGCTGCTGTCATCCGTGCTGGGGGTTGTATGTTAAACATAGCGAAAATAAAAAATGGTATTGTTATCGATCATATCAAAGCCGGTCAAGGCATAAAGATTTTCAACTGGTTAGGGCTTGATAAAACGCATGACATGGTGGCGTTTGTGGTGAACGCCGAATCGCCAACCATGGGGCGCAAAGACATCATCAAAATTGACAACACGATAGCCATTAACTTTGAGGTGCTTGGGCTTATCGATCCCAATATCACGGTGAACATCATTGAGAACGAGGAAATCCGTGAAAAGATACGGCTGCGCCTTCCTGAACGGGTCGAAAACATCCTCCATTGCAAGAACCCGCGCTGCATAACGTCGACGGAGCCGTATATTCCGCATGTTTTCCGCCTTGAAAACGGCGATCTGCGCTCCTACCGCTGCGAATACTGCGATGAAGTCAGGTCCGCAGGCGAATTCAGATGATACCGGACAAGCACGGTAGTTCATCCGGTTGCCGGCAAACGGAACGCCGGATACCTACGCTTCGCCTTCTTTGAAAGCGTCGGCGGAATGACCCGTTCTAGTCTCCCGCGCCCCCGTTTGTGTGCGTTCCACATAGTAGGCATCAAGAAAGCCTCAATCAGCCTGTCTTGCCCGATCCGCAAGCGCTAGGTGTCTGACGGCGTTTATTCCTCTGTGTACAGCATCATAGGAAAGTCCTCCCTGCGTTCCTGTTTTCCCTTACGCCGCCAAGCATTGATTGCAAGCGCATAGGGTTATCAGGCAATGCAGAAGAAACAAAGGGTGGCAATATAAGGCGGAATTCGACATCCCGCACGAGGACTTCCACGTCAGATATAAGCTCGTAAAGCGGATACATCTTTGCGGAGTTTTTGATGATGAGAGGGATGCGGGTTTTCGCGGTGAGGTCGACATTCTTACTTTTAACACTCGGGTATGAACATCAGAATGCTTGCTTAATGATATTCAGAATTTCTTCAAAGGTAACGGTCCACGGGGAAAAAGCCACAATATCGAGATTGCGTACCGCTTCAACTATGGGAATCAGACGATCAAGCTCTAGTCCTAAACTTTGCAGATGAATGGAAATGGAGAGCCTATCAAGCGATGATCGAATAGAAGCGGCAGGCAACAGGGCTGCATTCGCATCCGAAAGCCCTTCAACCCTTTCTCCCATAAGGCGCGCTACCTTTGCGATTTTTTCAGCGCGGCAACTTACCATTTTGTCGAGAATCACGGGCAGTAAAGCGGCAGCGCAGCGGGACTTCGCAACGGGGAATCTGGCGGCGATGCTATACGCAAGAGTCGAACCTATACCCGCCGCGCTTACCGCCGAACCTATGTTTACAAGGAAACCTGCCTGCGCTTCAAGTTCTCTCACATCCGTAGCGCCATTGATATATGAAGAAATAATGAGCGCGAACAGGGCAATGGCTTCTTCCAGCAAAGGATCGGAAAGGATATTCGCTTTTTTGGAACAATAGGCTTCTATCGCGATGCACAAACCGTCAAACGCTGCGGTACAGCCGGTTTGCCCTGAAAAAGCGCTGTCTATGATAACCGCTTTACACAGTCCTCGCGGCGCATGAACCAGTCTGATATTTCTATCACGGGGGTCTATGGCTATGAAACTATCGGCAGTCTGGAAGGGATCTTCTTTTAGAGAAGGAATCGCAATGTAAGGCAGAAAAGCAGTTGAGGTTTTTCCGTCTAAAAGCTCAAAGATATCAATATCATCGGGTGCTATAATTGCCGCTATACGGGCTATTGCCTGAACAGCGATTCCTCCAAAGCCGATAATACCGGAGCAATGCGCGGCGCGGACAAGAATCGCCATATTTTCCGCCGTATCCGCCATAGCCAAAGATGAAATTTCATCAAAAAGAATGGCTTCGATACCTGAATCTGCCAGAATAGCTATGAGTCGTTCTATACTTTTATTGTCGTGCAGACTTTGTTCTGAAGCTAAAAGCACGCGACTGCCGTACGTTTTACAAATAGGTCCCGCACGATTTATAATATCCACTCCAATGATGATTTCAGGGTCAATCTTCAATACTATATCGGTCACAGGCGCCTCTATAAGAGAATCGTGTTACAATGAGAAAACGGCAAGGATTATTTCTACGGTTGTGTCTAATACCGCATCGTTCAGAAATGAAGGATCGTTGATATGGGCTTTGATTTCTGCTACGAGATTGGCACGGGAATCCGGCGCTGAATTTACAATTTCGGTTGCTTGGTACAGTTCGCTTTGTGCAAGCGCCTCTTGTGACAACCTAACGGAATCGACACCTCGCTCTTTGTTTATCTGATTATTACGATTCACGCCTTCAAGAAAAATAGGGTTTACAGAACCAATTTTATCGATCATCATACAATAACCTCTCTTTTACTATTATCGGCATAAGCACTATAAGTATTAAGAGCCTTTTTCATATGGAAAAGGCTTCCGAAAGCCAGCCAAAGGCTTGTTTTCCACTTGAAAAGCCTCTATAAGTACAAACTATTCTACGCATTATGTCCCGATACAAAAACCGAAAATTCACCGCGCAGGTCTTTTCTTTCCGCTAAAACAGATGAAATTTCCGCGGCGGAACCGCGGAGGTACTCTTCATGCATCTTGGTCATTTCCCGTCCGACACACACGTACCGTTCATGTTCAAGACCGGCAAGCTCCGCAAGAAGTTTATGTATTCTGAAGGGAGACTCATAGACGACAAAAGCAAAACCGGTCCCAAGAAGTTCTTTAAGCCGCGACTTTCTGCGCCCTTCCTTGGGTGAAAGGAATCCCTCAAAAACAACGCTTTTGTCCGCGCTTCCTGCAATGCTGACGAGGGAGGCAAACGCCGAAGCGCCCGGCAGAGGAATAACCGTATGCCCCGCCGCCGCCGCATTCTTCACAAGAACCGCGCCCGGATCGCTTATCGCCGGCGTACCGGCGTCGCTGCAGTAGGCGGCGGTTCTGCCCTCATCAAGCACGGCTATCACTTTACCGGATGCGCCCGTCTCATTGCCGGACCGGCATGACAGCAGCCGCGCCCGTATTCCGAAATGGGTAAGGAGTTTTAGGGTATGCCGCGTATCTTCACACGCGACAAGATCGACAGTTTTTAACGTCTCCACGGCACGAAACGTCATGTCTCCCAAATTACCGATAGGCGTCGCTATGATGTAAAGCGTTGCCACCGGTTTATTCGGTTCCCATGTTCTGTACCGTGTAGTTTACCACCGTCCATATATCGTCTTTCCGCTGAATCGTGTAGACGTATTGTTTTTTTTCAACGTAGCTCCCTATTTGGAACCATTCCATTACCGTAACCGTGCCTTCTTCCTCTCCGTAGGTTGTCCGTTTTATCTCAAACCGCATCGGAATCATCACTATATCGGTATCAATAACATTGTTTTGAAGTTCTTCTCTGTAACGCGCCACCATTCTTTGACGCCCTTCTTCAGATTCCGCAAGCCATCGGCGTTTGCGAGTTTCATCACGGCGCACCATAGCTTCTATATCCATATACAAAAAAAACTTCTCCCACTGGCTTTTCTGCCGCGCCGTGAGCATGTAGCTAATCATGCTGTCCGGCGGAAGCGCTTCCCTTACAAGAATCGCATTCGTTTCCACATCCATCGCAACCGGCAGCCCATCCGAACCTAGTATTGACGGCGGACGTATATTCAACGCCAACCGGTTTGAGACAAGCGGCGGCGGAGTCGTAGAAACCGTCTGCTGTCCCGCAGCGGTACGTGGCGGCTTGTATAAATCGGGGTAGAGTTTCGCCTGAACAACAAATGTCCCCGCCTCGGAAAGCATCGCATAACTACGGACGTCTTCTATAAATGAAAACGATTCCCCCGGCTCAATCAACACGGAACGGAAAAAAACCTGCTGAACCGTAGCGCGCTTTCTCATAAGATATTCGGTTTGCTGAAGAGTCCGGTTCGCGCTGGTTCTCACATCAAAATCAACGGAGAACATCCGGTCATCCGCGAGTTTGAAGTAAAACGGAGCCGGACTCTTGTTTGCAATCGTTATCTGGACATACACCGGATCGTTATGTGCGCTTTGTACATAATAGATTTTTTTATCATAAAAACGTATACTAACATCAATCTGTGGATTCGTTTGTGCAGACGCCGTTATTGCCAACGCAAGGAGGATCGCCGTCAACGTATAGTTCTTTGTCATACTACATCCTTTACTGTGTGCGTATTTCAACAGATTTTTATATTATAATATCGGCAGGTTTTTATGTCTATAGTACATCTCCTAAAAAAGATAAAAGAATCCCACGCAATTTCTTCTATATTATTGGCGTACAGAAGATCGCTCTTTCCGCTGGAAATAGAGAAGGCGGAAGGCTCCCTGTCAGCTATGCTGCTTGCCCTTTTCATGGAAGAAGAGCCTTTGACCCGTACTTCTCTGGCTGTCGTTCCCACTGAATTTGACGCCGCGGAACTGGCGGCAAATCTTGACGCGCTGGGCGTCAAAGCGTCAATACTGCCATGGTGGGAATCCATCGCGTATAGACCGCTTGGTTCCTTTGCGCCCGTGTTCGGCAACCGGACGAAGGTTCTGTCCGAAATGGCAGAGGGGCGCGTGCGTTGCGTCATTGCGCCAGAACGGGCGTTTCTTACGCCGGTACCGCCTCCTGAATATATCAAAAGCCTCTTGATGACGATAAAGACCGGCGATAGGGTTGATACGGTGAAAACCGCTGAAACACTCGCGGTATACGGCTATACGCGGGTGCCGAAGGTACAGGATCACGGGGAATTTGTAGTGCGCGGGGAGGTGCTGGACGTGTTTATGCCCGGAGACGAAACGGCGTACCGCGTGCTTTTCGATTTTGATACGGTTGAATCTATAAAAACATTCAATCCTGAAGATCAGAGCGGCGGAGAAAAGATTTCAAAAGTGACGATACGCCCGTTCAAAGAACTCATCTGGACAGATGAGCGTATCGACACCTTGAGCGGCGGTTTTGAGCGGTTCGAGGAATTTACCGGTAACGGCGCCTCTATTATAGAAGAACTCATTGCAAAACGGACAATCCCCGGCGAAGAAATGCTTTTTCCCCTTGCTTTTGAAAAAACAGGGACGCTTCTCGACTATATACAAGACGGCGCCGTTTATTTCCTTGACAAGGAACGGCTTGTCAACGCCGAGGAAAGCCTTGAGCGGGAATACGAAAGCTTTTATCTCAAAGCAAAACGGGAACGGGAGGTTCCCAAGCCGGAACGCGCATTGCTGAATTTCAGCGTCTTGGCGAAACAGGCGGCGCGGAGCGTGTCGTTTATGGGCTTGAATAGCTTTGGAGAGCATAGTTTACCTCGTCTTTCGGCGAAAGCGGATCCGCCACGGAGTTTTTTCGGCAATATCAATTATCTGAAAGAAGAATTCAGCGCGCTCATTAAGGACGGCTGGGAAATAACGATTGCCGCTGAAAGCGATGTGCAGGCGGATAGGATACGAAGCGTGGTGGAGACCGGACATGAAGTGGAGCATTGCGAAACAGCGGGGTGCGCGGAAAGTAAACCGGCTCAAGCCGCGGTTCAAGTCGTCCGCCGGAAAACGCCAGACAACAACCTCGCGTTTTATGATCCGCAGTCCGCCTCTCTCCGCGTCATCACCCTTCCCGTCTCATCCGGTTTTGCCTTGAGCGACAGCAAATTCATGCTTGTTCAAGAAAATGAGATTTTCGGACGCACCAGACATTCCCGCGGGCGGTCCCCCCATTCGCTGAAAACAGCGAGGAGCGTTGCCATCGACACCTTTGTTGACCTGACGCCCGGAGACTATGTGGTACACCTCAACTACGGAATCGGGCTTTTCAAAGGCATTGACCGGATACGAGCGCTGGGACACGAACGGGACTATATCAAAATTGAATACGCGGATGAAGAGACGATTTTTGTGCCGATTGAACAGGTGAACCTCGTTCAGCGGTATATCGGGAATCAAGGTGAAGCGCCGAAGCTCGACAAAATCGGATCAAAGTCGTGGGAAAACCGCAAAAACCGCGTAAAAAAGTCCGCCGAGGAACTGGCGCAGCGGCTTATTGATTTGTACTCCAAACGCAAAGCATCGGTGGGTTTCGCGTTTCCGCAGGATACCGAGTGGCAGACCATGTTTGAAGCCGCGTTCCCATTTGACGAGACCGAAGATCAACTACGGTGCATTGAGGAAATTAAGGCGGACATGGAAAGTCCGGTTCCGATGGACCGGCTGGTATGCGGGGACGTTGGCTATGGCAAGACCGAAGTCGCGGTACGCGCCTGTTTTAAGGCGATCATGGCAGGGAAACAGGCGGCGTTTCTCGCTCCTACTACCGTGCTTGCCGAACAGCATTTTGAAAATTTTGCAGAGCGGTTTTCCCGGTTTCCGGTAAAAATCGCCATGCTTTCCCGTCTTATAGACCGAAAAGAAATGCGTACCATCCTTGAACAGGTTGAGAAGGGCGAGATCGATCTTTTGGTTGGTACGCACCGGATCATTCAGAAAGACGTCCGTTTCAAAAATCTCGGGCTTATTGTAGTTGATGAAGAGCAGCGGTTTGGCGTCAAGGACAAGGAGCGGCTTAAGGAACTCAAGACCAATGTTGACTGCCTTACCCTGTCGGCGACTCCCATTCCGCGCACCCTGCACATGAGCCTCCTCAAGATTCGGGACATGAGCTTGCTCGCCACGCCGCCCCGCAACCGGCTGCCGGTAGAGACCGTTATAGACGAATACAGCGAGGATGTTATAGCCGACGCAATCCGGCGTGAAGCAGCGCGCGGCGGACAGGTATTTTTTCTTCATAACAGAATAGAAGACCTGCGCGAAGTACGGACGCGGCTAGAGCGGCTCGTACCGGAAATGCTGATCGAAACGGCTCACGGGCAAATGGCGCCGCATGAACTGGAAGACGTGATGCATCGGTTCATTCATGGGGGCTTTCACGTACTCGTATCGACCACTATCATTGAGAACGGCATTGATATTCCGAATGTGAACACTATCATCATTGAACACGCCGACAGATACGGCGTATCCCAGCTCTACCAGTTGCGCGGCAGAGTCGGACGTTCAGACCGGCTTGCGTATGCCTATCTTTTTTACCACAAAAATACTGCGGTAAGCGAAACCGCGATGAAACGTTTACAGGCTATCGCCGACTTTACAGAACTCGGCTCCGGCTTTAAGATCGCCATGAAGGACATGGAGATACGGGGCGCGGGCAACCTTTTAGGCAAGGAACAGAGCGGCGACATTTACTCGGTAGGGTTCGACATGTACATGCGGCTTTTGGACGAAGCGGTACAGCGGCTTGAAAACGCCGATTACGAAAGCGAACATGAAACGCTACTTGAGCTTGAGTATTCAGGGTTTATCCCTGATTCCTACATTGATTCGGCTCAAACCAAGATGGAATTCTACAAGAAGATCGCCGCAGTACGGGAAAAATCTGATAAAGACCGCATTATTGATGAGTTATTCGACCGTTTTGGTCCTTTGCCCGACGAAGTTTTAAGCCTTCTCTCCCTTGCTGAAATACGTATCATCTGCCGGGCGCTCGGCGTTTCTTCCCTGAGGGAAAAGGCGGGTCTTGCGCGGATCACGTTTGACAAAGTGGCAAAGGTGAGCGTAGAACGGCTTATCCGGCTTATGAAGGAATCCGGCGTGAAGCTCGATCCCAAACAGGCGAATGTGGTACTCCTCGCAACCGGCAGCATTGGACTCAAAGAAAAAAGTGAATTTATCAGAGAAAAGTTGGCTGTATTGTCTGGATAGTTGTAATTTTCTATTATTCTATGCTATACTAAACTATATGCTGGATAAAGTGCTAATGCATATTCTAAAACTCTTGAAAGATGATCCTCCTCCTAAACTTGATAAGGAACTTGCCCTCATACCGAAATTATGTACAATTCATAATGAACTTATAACCATACGGAAAATACTTTCCAGCATGAGGTATAAAGAGCAGATACTTCAAGAACGGGAAACTCATCTCCAATACTTGGCAAATCACGATCCGCTCACTGGTGCTATAAACAGACGAGCTTTCATGGAACGGGCATGTATCGAAATAGAAAAAAATGTGCAAAATCACGTACCATGCGGTGTTGTAATGATAGACATTGATTTTTTTAAGAAATTCAATGACACCTATGGACATATAGCAGGCGATAAAGCGTTGTGCCATCTGGTTCAAGTGATAAGCGCATCCATGAGAAAGAATGATTTTCTTGGGCGTTACGGTGGAGAAGAATTTCTTTTCTTTTTTTGCAATGCCGACAAGAAAACCGGTATTGCCATTGCCGAACGGTTCAGGAAAGCCCTTGAAACTTCGCCGGTACAACTTGAAACGGGATCTATTTTCATAACGGCGAGTTTCGGAGTTGCCGCGATTGGCGATAAGGACACAGAAAATGGCATCAACGAGGAATTTATGGAAAAATTTATAGACCGCGCAGATCAAGCGCTGTATCAGGCAAAAAACTCAGGCAGAAATAAGGTTGTTTCTTTTGATGAGATTGAGGCTGCTAAAATAAAATGAGAAAAATATGTAAAAACCACTTTCTTTTTTTGAAAGACATGTTATACTAAAATTCAATATTATCTTGATTGCAATTTTTTTGCAAACGTCAGTAGGAGGATGTAATATGGCGATTGATTTAACAGTTTTGATAGTTGATGATTCGCGCATCATGAGGAATACGGTGAAGGGCATGTTTTCTGATATGCAAATGACATGTACCTTTATTGAAGCTAGTAATGGAGAAGAAGCACTGGAACAGATAAGTATGTGCCCAATTAATCTGGTGCTGTTAGATTGGAATATGCCTAAATTATCGGGAATAGATTTCCTTAAAAAGGTAAGAGCAATGGATAAGTACAAGTCGATTCCCATTGTTATGGTAACGAGTGAATCTGCTAAGTACAACGTCATTGAGGCGTTGAAAAACGGAGCAACAGATTATCTCACAAAGCCTGTGAATTCTCAAATTTTCAAGGAAAAGCTGTCAAAAATTCTCAATAAATAGAATATAATTAAGGAGAAAATTATGGAAAAGTATATTAAACCCTTTGTTGATGTGTGTGTAAATGTCTTTAAAAATTTTATAAACGAAGATATAACGGCGAAAACGCCGTATTTTTCGGAGAAAGATACTATTGTCGGTAATGATATTTCGGCGGTTATTGGAATTACCGGTGAAGCACGCGGTGCAGTGATTATCTCCATGCAACAAAAACTAGCGATTAAGCTTACTGATTTGCTTACTGGAAGCCCTCATACGAAAATGGATGACGATGTGGTTGATGTGATTGGTGAAATTGTCAATATCATTGCAGGAAATGCAAAACAGGGACTTGAAGAAAGTATGAAAATGATCATCTCCCTTCCTACTATCATTCAGGGGAATGGGCATGTAATCGTATGGCCCGGTAACCATGCGAGAATTCTATGTATACCATTTAAGATATTCGAGGATGATATATTTACCCTTCTTATTGCGATTGAAGTGGTACAGAAAGTATAGATAATACAATGAAGCATGTTTTTGTTTTTAATCCAAAGTCGTTTGTCCCAAAAACGCAGATGGATTATATTATTGATACTATTGGGCAATTTTTCAGAACCCAGGAGAAACCTAATTTTTCTGTTCAGATTTCGCATTTTCCCCGCGATGCTATCGGTATTATAAAAAGGGAAATAATGACTGCCGGTGAAGGCGAAACGGTACGCGTCTACGCCGTAGGTGGAGACGGAATTCTGTTTGATTGCTTGAATGGTATTATAGGGCTTCCCAACATGGAGCTTGCGTCGGTACCCTATGGAAAAACTAATGATTTTATCCGTGTGTTTGGTGAAGACAAAGTGTCTCTTTTCAGAAATATAGAAGCTTTAGTTGTGGCAAAAACGCTACCTACAGATGTTATTGCGTTTGGTAATAATTATGCGATCAATACGCTTACTATTGGATTTGAATCGCGTGCGGTTATCAAGATGAGTAACTTCACTAGAAAGCATTCTATACTACTCAATCGTTTTACTTTTTTGTATAACTTCTTGTTCACCATAGGCGGTATAACTGCATTATTTGACCATGATATCTTGTACCAGCAGTACAACATCATCATTGATAACGTAGACTTCAGCGGGGAATACAGCGGTATAAATATTGCAAACGGTCCCTACTATGCTGGTAACAAGAGCGTAATGCCTATGGCGCGTCCTGATGATGGGACATTGCATACACTGTTGTTTAAACCGCTGGGACTCCTCGGCACACTGTTCGTCTTGCCTAACTATCTTAAAGGAAAAATTCCATCTAATTGTAAACTGGTTCGGGCAAAAAGACTTGAAATACGGTCTGAATTGCCTTTAGAAATACAGGCTGACGGAGAAATTTTCTTTGATACCAGCATCACGGTTGAGGTTAAATCCAACGCAGTACAGTTCGTGACTGTTGATAATTTGACTTATGAGAAAGCTGAAGGCTAGAATATGAATGATAATAGTGGTAACCCTAGAAAAAGAATGTCTTGTCATCTCGGCAATGTAAGCGCTTTCGTTGGTCTGTTAGTATTGGGATGTATCTACATTGCTATTATACTGGTACAAGAAGTTCCTGCTTTTTTTACCATCGGATTAGTGGGGTTTATTACCCTTGTCGGTTTGCTTGCGCTTATTCTTGCGTACAGAAGTATCAAAAATTATGAAAATCTGGCTTTTTTAGTTCCTGCGCTTTTTCTTGCTGTTGTTAGTATACTGCAAGCCATTCAAGCAAAAAAAAACGGTTGGGATGAATACTATTTACCTCTTTGTATAGCCTGCTGTATTTTGAGTTGCCTTTATGATAACTATTTTCAAACTCTTCTTTTTGTTATTGTCCAGAACGTATTGCTTGGCATTATGGCGCTTGCTAAAATTCCCTTTATGGGCGCGAACTCCGGTGCGGTGTATTATGTTTTAAACCCTGAAATTTATGAAGGTATACCTTTAACGGCGTTTGGGTGGATAGTTTCTCTATTTGCTGGCATTGCTTTGCTGGTTGCTTTTGGGACGTTATACAGGAGGACTAAAGAGGCAAATGAACGCCGTGATTCATTCAAAACCCTCATGGAAACCACGCCAAACTATATTGCGATGGTTGACGAATTGAATAGAGTAACGAATATTAGCAGTAACCTTGCGAAGCTAACACATCTTGAAAATCCTGACTGGGCTATAGGAAGACCGGTCATTGACTTTTTTCCTTCTATGGAGATGAAAGAACTAGCGGGAGATCTCCTCAGAAAAACAGAGCGTGTTTACGAAAAAATGTGGGAATGTTGGATTGATGGGGAACACCGGTATTTCAAGGCGTTAGGAGATAATCTGCCGGATGAAAAAGGTATGCTCATTAACCTAATCGACATGACGCACTTGGCTGAACGGGATGAAATTGTGGCTATGAAAGACAGTCTCGACATCGGGCTTTTCTTTATGGGCAGAGATTTCATCATTCAGGACAATTATTCCAAGGCGCTGCCTCGGATATTAGGCGTACACGAACTCCACGGTATGAGTTTCCTTGATGTATTGTCCGCATCGGTAATGCCAAGCGAGTTGACCGCTATTGAAGATTACTTTGGTATGATCTTTGAAAGGCAGTTTGATCGGGAGATGCTGGATGACATTAATCCTTTGAATGAGTTCCATTATTATAGTATCGAATCTAAAGAACGGAAAATTCTCCATGTGGAATTTATCATCGTTGAACGGGGACATGGAGAAATCGTGATCATGGGATCCATCTACGATGTTACCGCTAAAGTTGAACTACAAAGAAGACTCGCCGAAGAAGAAAAGAAGCGACAGGAAGAAATGCGTAGCCTGTTTGAGCTTATCAACGTAGAGCCAAAAGTGTTCAATGATTTTATTGAAGATGTGAATTATGAATTCAAGCAGATCGATGCTATTCTCAAAAATCACGAATTTACACAACATGAGATTCTGGTCGAGATCTACAAATCAGTACATGCCATAAAATCAAACGCCGTCATTCTTGGACTTGCGACTTTCGGCGGAAAAGTACATGCGCTCGAATCAGAAATCAAGCGTATGCGGGAATCAGTACAGGATATACCATTTGATGATATGCTTCATTTGACGTTGGAAATAGAAAAATTGGTGCAGGAAAAAGAAAATTTCCGTGTTATGCTTTCAAGGATCAACACGTTCAGGAGTGACTCAAAGATAAAGAGTAACGATGATGTACTTATTGAGGCGCTGACAAAAGCATGTAGCAAAGCCTCCGAAGATTTAGCGAAAAAGGTCAACTTTGTTGTCGATGTTGAGCCGGGAATCATAGATCGTGGTCCAAGACGTGTAATGAAAGATGTGCTTATGCAACTTGTAAGAAACTCGGTGGTACATGGTATTGAAACACCTGAAGAGAGAGCAGCTAAAGGCAAGAATGTGACCGGCACCATACGTCTTTCCATAAAAGTGGAAAACAACATGATTTATATGCGGCTAAGAGATGACGGGGGCGGCATTAACTACGATAAAATTCGGCAAAAAGCTATTAATAACGGTTTTATTAAAAACGAAAGCGCCGGGCAAGATAAAAATAAGCTGCTACACTTTATTTTCTCTCCAGGTTTCAGTACCGCAGATACCGAAACCGTTCATGGAGGACGCGGTATCGGCTTGAACATAGTACGTGACAAGGTAAAAGAGCTGGGAGGAAGCCTGAAAGTACAGAGCGAAAAAGACAAAGGAACCGCCTTCAAGCTCTATATTCCGTTAGTACTCGAAGCATCTGATCAGGAGAAGGCGGCTTCCTAGTGAAGATAGAGCTGTTTTCTTTTTGTGACTTTGCCCAAGAAAATAACGGTAAACTAACCATTATAGGCACCTTTGATACCATCATAGCTCGTACGTTTCCTTGCATACATCCTCAGCTTTCTGTTGTTATCCGCCTTCGGTTTGATTTATGGGAATTTTCCTCACATATGTTCAGAATTGAAACAAGAGATCTTAATGGCAATATGTGCATAGACCCCATACAAGGCGCGTTGTCTGTAAATGGAGTCGGTAATGCTACCGCCGTTTCTCATCTTTTGTTCACTATCTCAAACTTGAATTTCAAGAATAACGGCATGATCAATTTTGTACTTTTCATTGACGATAAAGAACTTGCTTCCATTCCTCTGTATGTGCGAAAGGGTGGCTAAAATTGACCTATTTGTTTATCCTATACCAATCCGCTATCCTATCTTCAAGAGGACGTATCTCCTGAAGAGGAGAGAATACCGCTACATTCGCTTCCTTTATGTTATCGACTGATGCCCTGTGGATGTACTCGTGCATGTACGGGAGTATAACTCGTTCTTTTACCGCAATCCAATTCTGTGGTAGGATATTAGGTGGATTCAGGAAGCCAGCGGGCGGCATGTGTCCTAAAAGGCTTGGATAAAAGCGCGGGAATACTTCTTCCGTGACATTCCTCATGGCGGAAAAACCGCCTGCTATACCGAACAGAATCGTATTAAGCTGTTGTTTTTTGTTGTTTTCCATGAGGTGACGTTGGGTTTCAAGCTGAAAAAACCACTCCGTAAAAACCTCCGCGCCTTTGTCGATGGTGCTCCGCTGGTAAAGACCATAATACACGGTATCTTCGCTCAACTGAATATGCTCTTTTTCGGCAAGCCAGCGGAAGTCGATATTTGATTGTTGATCGTAGTCAAGCGTAAAAATTTCGGCGCTGTTCATATAGGCAAAACGTATGCGTCCTTGCAAGATAAGTTTAACAGGAGGCTCGAAAAAATACTTGAAGGTAAAATCATCAACAGCTTGTATGGAGGTATTTGACTCGGTTATCCATATTTTGTCGTATTCCAGCGCCCGTATCAGAGCCGCCGCATCCCACATTAAAGGATCTCCCTCACGAAAATTCGTATTAAAAAGCGCCGCGCTTACAAAAAGAAAATCATCATTCCAGTTGGGAGAAAAACCAATTCTGGTATAGGAGCCTTTACTCATGGCATTGTACGCCTTACCTAGTTTTCTTGCTTCTTCAAGATTGATGGTAAAATGATCGGTCAGGAGAGCGCCGGTGTCTCGTGTGAACACAAGAGCAGGTATATTGAACGATACCGGCAAAAGATACTGCTCATTATCAATGACGCCAAGTTCAAGTAACTTGGGATAAAAGGCGCTGCCGTCAAGAGAATTATCCTTTAAGAGCCAGTCCAGCGGCTTAAACAAGTATCTGGTTGACGCGCTTTTCAGCCAGCGCCCGACCACAATATCAGGTTGTTCAACTGTAGAGCCTAATTTCTTTGCGGCCAATTCAAAATAATGAGTTTCAACCTTGTATTTGGTTTGAGAAGCATTGAACGCTGCAGCGTACAAGGCGAATTCAGGAACATCTGTCCATAACGTTACTCGTTCCTGTTCAAAGAACGAACAAGAAAGTATGGACAGCGCTCCAAAGAAAAAAATTGTAAACATTGTATGACGCTTTCGCATAGTATATTTTATTCTTATTTTTTTCCGCTTGTCAATCTATGGGAACATATAGTATGATACTATTATGCAAATAAGTGATGCTACTATTATAGCATTGATAGAACAAATTAACGATCATTATCAGGCGAACATAGCAAGCCGGTTTATGAGACCTCTCTTACTTCAATTATCCATAAAAAGATGGGTGTGGGATGCTATTGATTCTTTCACACAAAATGTCTCGCACTTTGATTACCAGCGGTTTAATTATGAAGACTTATACCGGCAAATACATGCGTTTGCTGAGCTTATCGTTATAACACGGCGACAACTCTTGCCCGTATTAAAGGGGCGTACTTCAGGATTTGCCGGAGCTGACAAGACTCTGATGGATATGGCTATAAATACCTTTCCTTCTAATCTGAACCTTTTAGCCGACTACACAAAACAGCTCTACTATAAACTTGTGGAACTTGGCAAAACTCATACACGACAGAGAAAGCCGATGCATCTTGAATACTTGGAACTTGAAGATATTGTATCACGTTTATGACCGATCTCATATACGGCAGAAATAACGAGTATTCACGATAGAGCGCAGTACCGTACGCCGGCACCGTGTTTCTATGTTATAATACGCTTTGGAGAAACTGATGGGTCCGTTCGTTATCCGGTTTGGTAAATATTGCTTCTGGGGTATTGATCTCAAGAATTGAGCCTTCAAACATGAACACAACCTTATCGGCTACTTCTCGCGCAAAGCCCATCTCATGTGTTACCACGAGCATGGTCATGCCGAGTTGTGCAAGCCCTTTCATCACGGTAAGCACTTCTCCTACCAATTCGGGGTCAAGCGCGGAAGTCGGCTCGTCAAAGAGCATGATCTTGGGTTCCATAGCTAATGCTCGCGCAATGGCGACCCGTTGCTGCTGACCGCCCGAAAGTTGAGCGGGGTACGCGTCAATTTTATCGGCGAGACCTACTTTTCCAAGTAAGTCCAACGCCTTTTCCACCGCTTCTTTTTGAGGAACTTTTCGCACATGCACCGGCGAAAGCATCACATTCTCAAGCGCGGTTTTGTGTGGAAAAAGATTGAACTGCTGGAAGACCATACCCACTTCCAAAAGCGCCGTGTTCCGTTCGTGCGAGGACATTTTAACCTTGTTTATTCCATTTTCACAGTCAAAAAGCAGCTTGTTCTCAATGTAGATTTGCCCTGAATCAATGATTTCAAGCCTATTAAGAGATCGGAGATAGGTTGATTTTCCGGCGCCTGAAGGTCCTATGATGCACACCACTTCCTGAGCTTGTACTTCAAGGGAAACGTTTTTTAATACATGAAGTTTTCCTTTAGCGCCGCGAAACGTTTTATCGACATTAACGGTTTTAATCATTGACATTGAATGCCTCATTCGTATAAAGAATATCGTTTTTCCATCTTGTGGAAAATAATGGTAAAGATTGCGGTTATAATAAGATAGAGGATCATCGCCGGTATGTACACAAGCGCGGAGGCGCTTGATGATGAGATAGATCGGGTTATCTTAGTGATATCCGCAAGGGCGATGATCGATACAAGGGACGCGTCTTTCAGCACCATGATAAATTCGTTGCCGACGGGTGGAATAAGCCGGCGTATTGATTGCGGTATGATGACCAGCCGCATGGTTTGAGCGTAGGACATGCCGAGCGCCCGTGAAGCTTCAAATTGCCCTTTGTCTATACTCTGAATCGCCGCCCTGATGATCTCCGCACAGTACGCCGCAGAGTTGAGACCGAATGCAATAAATGCGGCGATGAACCGGTTGTTTATGGTCAACATACGGGAGATTTCCGGCAAGCCGTAATAAATAAAGTAGAGCTGCATAAGGAGCGGCGTTCCCCGAAAAAAGAAAATATACGCGCTGCACAATTTGTTAATAATGATATGTTTTGACATCTTCCCCAGAGCCAAAAACAGACTTACGATCAAGCCGGCGGAAACAGCCAGAACGGTCAGTGAAACAGTGATCTTTGCGCCGTCTAAAAGCGCCGGAATCCACCCGATGATTTTCTGTAAAGAAGTCATACTACCGCCTTAACGCATGATATGTATTTGGTAGGGAGCGCTCACAGCGCTCCCTTTTTTTGAATGATGGTTCCTACTTTCTGGCGGAACGTACCATATCCATCTTGAAAACCTCGTTGGAAATGGCAAGCATGGTACCATCTGCAAACAGAGCGTCCAACGCCTGATCGATTGCTGCGGTCAGCCGGTCATTCCCCTTCTTGAGGCAGATAGCGAACACTTCATCGGCATCGCCCTGCCATACGAGCTTAAAAGGAGAATCCGCAGGCGCAATGTAGTCAAACGCGACGAGACTATCGCATACGATAGCATCTACCCGTCCGAGTTTCAGGTCATCAAAGCAGTTGAGTACCTTATCATATTCATAGGGTTCAAATTGAAGCCCGTCCGCAGCGAGTTTGGTCATATAAATATCGGTAGTAGTCTCCGCTTGATAGGCGACTCTCAACCCGCCGAGTTCCTCCGGTTTTGTCGCGGTTACAGAACTATTTTTCATAAGAACCAGCGCCTGTGCATTTCCGATGTACGGCTTTGTGAAATTGTACGCCGCTTGACGTTCCGGCGTAACAGTTACCGCGGAGATGATGCAGTCGTATTTTCCGGTATCAACGCCCGCAAAAATACCATCCCACGCAGTATCCACAAATTCAACCGTTAACCCCAATTTAGCGACTAGAGCCTTTGCCATGCTTACGTCAAAGCCAATAGGGGTTTTCCCATCAGTATCAAAATACTCCATCGGTGGATACCCGATTTCCATACCGACAGTGAGAACGCCCTGCTTAATAGTTAAGCCATCGCTTGCCTTATCACCGCCTCCTTTTGCGAACAATCCGCCCGCAACCAACAATCCAACTAAACCCATACACAAATATTTTTTTAGGTTCATTGATTTCCTCCTGTATGTAGTATACCGTTTTATGTTTTCTTATGTCAATGACGTAAATTTCTAAAAATAAGTTTTTTATTTTTTCTTAATTGAAGTCAACTCTCAAGCATATATGCGATGCTATGACTGTAGGACGGAGTGAATATCCACCCTTGTCGAACCGTTCCTTTTTTGTTACAGTAACGAATATGGACAGACTTATTATTAAAGGCGCACGTGAACATAATCTTAAAAACATAGATTTGGATTTACCTCGTGATAAACTTATCGTTATTTCAGGACTTTCAGGCTCAGGCAAGAGTTCTCTAGCATTTGATACCATTTTTGCGGAAGGGCAGCGGCGGTACATGGACAGCCTCGCCGCATATGCGCGTCAGTTTCTTGGGACTATGGATAAGCCCGACCTCGACTATATCGCAGGGTTGTCGCCGGCAATCGCCATTGAGCAAAAGACCACGCACCGCAACCCCCGCTCCATTGTGGGAACCGTTACGGAAATATACGACTATTACCGTCTGCTCTACGCCCGCATTGGAATTCCCCACTGTCCGAAATGTGGCAGGGAAATAAAAGAACAATCGGTTGATCAGATAGTGGACTCAATACTCGCTATGGGAAAGGGAACGAAAGTACAGATACTTTCGCCAGTGGTACGGGCAAAGAAAGGCGAACATCAAAAACTCCTTGAGGACGCAAAGAAAGCAGGGTTTGTACGCGCTCGCATTGATGGGCTGCTGGCGAATTTTGAAGATGTTGGGTCCATAAAACTCGACAAGCAAAAAAAGCACACGATTGAGATAGTCGTGGATAGGCTTATCATCGGACCGGAGGTAAGACCCCGCTTGGCGGAATCCGTTGAAGCTGCGCTGCAAGCTGCGGACGGCATTATCTTGATACACAAAAACGATGGCGTCAGCGAAACCGAGCATTTCTTTAGTCAGAAAAACGCTTGTCCGGACTGCGGCATATCGATTCCTGAATTGCAGCCTCGCTTGTTTTCCTTCAATAACCCCGTGGGCGCCTGTCCTTCATGCGGCGGGCTTGGCGAAAAGTTGGAGTTTAACCCTGAGCTGGTTATGCCGGACCGCTCCCTTTCCTTTAATAAAGGCGGTATTATTCCCTACAATCCGGATTCGGCATGGAATCAGAGCCGGTTTCAAGGACTCGCCCAGCACTTCCAGTTTAGTCTCGATACCCCGCTGAAAGACTTACCGGAGGATGCGCTGAACGCCATCATCTACGGCAGCAATGAGAAAATAGGTTTACAGTATGAAAACCGCGATAAGACGGGATATTTTGAGTACAAATCCATATTTCCGGGTATTCTTGTGGACCTGAAACGGCGCTACATGGAAACCAACTCCGAAAACGTCAAAGAATGGCTGGAACGGTTTATGAGCCAGAAACACTGTGACGACTGTAAAGGCATGAGGCTGAAACCCGAAGTGCTGAGCGTTACCGTAGGCGGAAAAGACATTTGGGCGCTCACGAGCCTTTCAGTCGCCGATTCCATCGTCTTTTTCGAACACCTGAAACTCACCAGAACCGAAAAGAAAATAGGCGCGCAAATCCTGAAAGAGATAAACGCGCGGCTTGGTTTTATGAAGAACGTCGGGCTTGACTACCTGTCGCTTGAGCGTAAAGCCGCGACGCTCTCCGGCGGCGAAGCCCAGCGTATACGGCTTGCCACCCAAATCGGTTCGAGTCTGGTAGGCGTGCTGTATATTTTAGATGAGCCGAGCATCGGTCTGCACCAGCGGGACAACCAGCGGCTTATCGACACCCTGCTCTATCTGCGCGATCTCGGCAACACCCTCATCGTGGTGGAACATGACGAACAGACCCTGCGTACCGCGGATTACATCGTTGATCTGGGACCGGGCGCGGGTATTCACGGCGGACACATCATTGCACAAGGAACGCCCGAAGAAGTGATGAAGGTACGGACGAGTTTGACCGGACAGTACCTTGATGGTACGCTGACGATGAAGATACCGGAAACGCGCCGCAGCGGCAACGGTCTTTCCCTCAAGCTGAAAAAAGTACGGGAACACAACCTCAAAGGCATTGATGTAACCATTCCTCTCGGCATGTTTGTCTGTATTACCGGCGTTTCCGGTTCTGGGAAATCCACCTTACTTCAGGACGTGCTAGTTCCCGCTCTGGTGAATAGGCTTTACTATTCCACGCGGACGGAAGGCGCGTACAAAGCCATTGAAGGCGTGGAAAACATCGACAAGGTGATAAACATAGACCAAAGCCCCATCGGGCGCACGCCCCGCTCCAATCCGGCGACGTATGTGGACGTGTTTACCAGCATCCGCGCCTTATTCGCAAGCCTGCCGGATTCGAGGGTGCGCGGTTACAAAGCGGGCCGGTTCAGCTTTAACGTGAAAGGCGGCAGATGCGAACACTGTCAAGGCGATGGCACCATTAAGATCGAGATGAATTTTCTCCCTGACGTTTACATTACCTGCGATGTATGCCATGGCAAGCGGTTCAACAAGGAAACTCTTGAAATCCGCTTCAAAGGCAGAAACATATCCGATGTACTTGACATGACCATTGAGGAAGCCGCGGACTTTTTCGTGTCCATTCCCTTCGTTGCCCGCAAGCTGAAAACCCTGCTCTCCGTGGGCTTGGGCTATGTGAAACTTGGACAGTCCGCTCTTACGCTATCGGGCGGCGAAGCCCAGCGGGTTAAATTGGCGCTTGAACTTTCCAAGCGTTCAACGGGAAAAACGCTCTATATTATGGACGAACCTACTACGGGACTGCACTTTGTGGATGTGAAACAGCTTATGGACGTGATACACCGGTTGGTGGATCAGGGTAATTCGATTGTCATGATCGAACATAACCTCGACGTACTACTGCAAGCCGACCATATCATAGACCTTGGTCCCGAAGGCGGAGACAAGGGCGGCAGACTCATCGCCATAGGAACGCCGGAAGAAGTCGCGCAGTGTAAGCAGTCATATACCGGCAACTATGTGAAGGATATGCTGGCGCGGAACAGGTCCGCGTACACGTATACGTAACACGTATGCGTGAAATACGTATTGTGTGAATCAAGCGCCGTGTGCAAGAACATAGAAAGGGAAGGGAAAAAGGGTTCGGACTACGAAAAGCCCCGTCTAGCGAAGCCGGCTTTAGACAGGCGCAAATGCCGAATCATTGCGCTTTTCATAAAAACGGCGGCGTGAATAGACATTCGCGCCGCCGTTGTTCTTTTTACAAACATACGAAACATTACTAGCCGCGCCGCAAGGCGTGGCTAGAGTGGATTAGAACGCCCAAACCTCCCTCCGGCTCAATGGTGAACATCTGCCGAAGGTCCCGCTTACACTCAACCACAAAGTTCATGGAGCGTGTGACTGGGGCGCCATTCACTTATTAAAAGTCCGTGCCTGCTGCTAACGTAATGGTTTCTGTCAGTCTATAAGTGGCTGTTGATATACCGTCATTCATGCCTAGCAGAGTGCCATAACGAATAAGAATATCGTCTCTGTTCCAAATGTCGAACCCATCGTAATCAGCAGAGGTATACTCAACAGTTACACTCCCCGCAGCGTCAGCGACGTTGGATTTGACCGTATCATTTGGCAGACCGCCAAATCCCCCGCCCGTGCTAGGCCACCGTAGTCCGACATAGTACGTTTGACCAGCCGTCAGTCCGGTTATTGTAATGGTAACAGATTTCCCGCCGCCGCCGTCATCATCATCGTCTTTATCACCGCAGCCGGTGAGAATCAATCCGAATGTCAGCGCCACTGCCAACATTCCCGTGAAAAACAGTTTCTTTTTCATAACTGTCCTCCTAAAATAGTTTCCCCT
>JAISMJ010000085.1 GCA_031276815.1 Treponema sp. | reverse complement strand
CCTAAATAAACTGGACCGGAATAAAAAATACAGTGAATTAATAATAGAATATGAAAATATGCTAAATGAATACATAAACGGATAATGGGGTACGGCACTACTGCGCATAACAGGACTGTATATGCTTCGGGCGCAGTAGCGCCCTCGGGCTACGAAAAACCTCAGTCGGCCTACGGCCTTTGTGCGGTTTTTCTCCGCCACATTTTTGCGGTTGCTAGAAACCTGCGGTTTCCTTTATCGCAACCGCAAAAACGTCATATACAGCCGAAACGTTATGCGCGATGAGTCCGTTCACGAAACGATGGGTTCAATGCCATAATCTATCTGACGCGCTTTTTTCAAAAGCACGACGCTGCCATTCGTAAACTGCGTGATTCCCCACTATTCCTTCACTCTCCACTGTAAATATGCTTGATAAACCGTACGCAACGTCTCGCGTGTGCGGCATGTACAGTCAACGCGGTTCTTCGGTTCTTCTTAATCGTCTACCTCGCTGTCCGCATAGAAAAACAGTCCGCCAATTTTAGAGCATTACAAATTCACATCTACCGCGAAAGAAGGGCGGTATTTTATCTTTTGCGTGTAAAACTGGATTCCCGCATTTGATTTTCGTTCCACGTCGAGAGAAGAAGGCGGTCCATGACCCGGAAGAACCATATAATCGCCCGGTAAAGAAAAGATTTTGCTTTGCAGCGCGTTTAGCTGGATTCTTGCCCCGTAAAGACTGAAGGTCTTACCCACAAGCCCTGCCGAAAGCGAATCGCCTGTGAAAAGCAGGTTTCCGATATTATAAATCACCGAGTCCGTCGTGTGTCCCGGTATGGAAAAAGCTTCAATACGGAAAGGTGGAATCGAAAAAACATCTCCATCCTGTATCATAATGGTTTTCTGTTCCGATATTACCGGATTGACCGCATAAATATCGAGATGGTACAGGCGTTTGAAGGTGGTTATTCCCCGGACATGGTTAAGGTGATCGTGCGTAACGAGAACGCCGCCGAGCGTATAGGCGTTATCTTCGATAAAATCAATGATCTTTTGATCAATATGACCGGGATCAATAACAAGAGCAGTCTGCTTCTCGTCATCGGGATCAGATCCCAGTACATAACAGTTATTGGAACCGGAAACGCTTGAATGAAAAAAAAGTTTCATTCATTGACCTCGAATATGGCTTCCCAGGTATTTGACAGCTTAAACGTTACATTAGCTTGGGCTGATTTAAAAAAGTGTACCCGTTTGAGATTGCAATCATCAAATGCGGAATTGCATATTTCGGCATTGATGAACCTGCTGTTGTAGAGGTCTGTGCTTGTGAATGTACAGTTGGAAATAGACGCCCCTAGAAAATTCAGATTTATCAGCGTTGACTCTTCAAACGTCGTTTTATTAAAATGCGCCTCGGCAAAGGATATGAATTGGAGATCGCTATGGGAAAAATCACAGTCAAAGAAAGAGGCTTTAGCGAAAAAAACGGTGGTCATAATTGTTCCGGAAAAAGAACATTTTGAAAAACACGCCTCTTTGAAATTACATTCGTATATCTCTTTCCCAGAAAAATCTCTGTCCTCAAACGCTAGATTAGGAGCGTTGAGATCGCGGATGACCTGTCGGCTTTTTATAAGCTCGCTTATGCGCTCCGCTTCCATCCGTGCGTCTATCGCATGAACAGCGCAGAGTTTTGATCCCGATAGGGCGAGCCGTCCGCATCCCGCGGCGCAGCGAATCGAAGGAAACATGGCAGCTATCATAATAAAAAAAGAAAAGATGTTCAAGCATTACCGCTATCGCACAGAGAAGAGTTTTGATAATGGCTCATTCTGCCCTACACGCTCATTTCATGTAGCTCTCTGTATCCTCTTGCCTTTTTTCCTGATTTTTGCCATAGTTCTTGCCATGCCGATAAAAATTCCGAAATCATTACCCGCGTTTGACGCGCTCAGTGAGGAGCGCGTTTTTGTTATGACCCATGAGCGGGCGCTTCATCAGGACATACGTCCTCTCAAGGTTGCTATTGTAAACCTCATGCCCACAACGGTCGTAACGGAGATTCAGCTCTTACGCCTGTTGGGTAACAGTCCCCTTCAAGTTGATATTACGCTCATCCGCATGGGGTCGCATGAATCCCGCAACGCGCCGCCCGGCCATCTCGAAAAGTTTTATATTGATTCTCACGAAATATTAACCGAATGGTTTGACGGTCTCATCATCACCGGCGCTCCGGTTGAAACCATCCCTTTTGAGGACGTCGATTATTGGGATGAATTGACGCGCCTTATGGATTGGTCAAAAACCCATGTCTGGTCCACCCTCCACATTTGCTGGGGCGCTCAAGCCGGACTCTACTACCATTACGGCGTGCCGAAATTCCCGCTGCCACAAAAACTGTTCGGCATTTTCCCCCACAGCGTCAATGAGCGCTTCACGACGCTGTTCCGGGGCTTTGACGATGAATTTCTTGCGCCGCAGTCGCGGCACACCGCAAGCGATCGCAACGCAATAGCCGCGACGCCGCGACTCACCATTTATTCGGAAAGCGAAGAAACCGGCGTTTTCATCGTTACCGCGCGCGAAGGACGGGAGGTCTTTGTTACAGGGCATCTGGAATACGATCCGCTCACCTTGGACAGGGAATACACGCGGGATCGAGCGAAAGGGTTATCCATCGCGATTCCAAAAAACTACTATCCCAATGACGATCCCGAAAAACCGCCGGTTGTACGCTGGCGGGCGCACGCGCACCTCTTTTTCTCAAACTGGCTCAACTTCGTATATCAAGGCACGCCATATAACATTGAAGATATTTTAAGAACATAGACGGATATGCGGCGGAACGGCATACCCGCCGATAACGCTCACTGATTCAGTACTTCTTCCCTATCAACGAGCTGCACTTCCAGTTTGATAGTTCGAGCGCCGCGCAAAATTTCTACCGCAACCCTGTCGCCCGGTTTATTATCTTCCAACGCGGAATACAGATCCGCCAGCGTTTCGATGTTAACGCCGTCAACAGTGGTGATGACGTCTCCCCCAAGGTAAATAACGCTCGATCCGTAGCGCACTGGTTCAGTTCCGGCGCGTATGCCGGCTTTTTCGGCAAAACCGCCCTGTCTGGTACGGGAAACAAGCAATCCCGCCGATATAGGCAAGCGGGCGTATTTGACAAGGCTGGGAAAGAGCTGTACAACGGAGGCGTCTATCCAGCCGCGGCGGACTTTTCCGTATTGAATGAGTTCCCCGACAACCCGCTTCGCCGTATTTACAGGTATGGCAAAGCCGATGCCCACGGAACCGCCTGACGGCGAGTAGATCATGGTGTTGATGCCGATCATGCGCCCCTGGGTATCAAGCAGCGGTCCTCCCGAATTGCCCGGATTGATTGAAGCGTCCGTCTGTATCATATCCCGAATAATACGCTGGGTGGATGTTTTAATGGGGCGTCCCAAACCCGATACGATGCCGACGGTCAAGGTACGTTCCAGCGCAAACGGGTTGCCTATGGCAAGCACTTTCTGTCCGACTTTAAGGGCGCCCGAATCGCCAAACGGAATGACACTCAACTCCGTTCCTTTCGGCGGCGTAAACTTGAGTACGGCGATGTCGTTTTCAGGATCAACGCCGATGACGCTTCCCTCATATTGATTGCCGTCCGCAAGGGTGATGAACACTTTGTTGGCTTTTTCTATGACGTGGTTGTTGGTGAGTACATAGCCTCGCGTATCAATGATGGAGCCTGAACCGGAGCCGCCGTCTTGGGGTACCGCCTCAAGGAACCAGTTGATTGCCACGATTTCTGTGGTGATGTTCACCACCGCACTGTTAAACCGCTCGTACACCGTAATATTTTCCCGCTCATCTTCGGTATACGGCTGAATCGCCGCCGTATTTACGGGTATAACAGTGTGCGGCGTCTCCTGTCTGAGAGTGGTTGATGATTCTTCAGCGCCGGTATGCGTCGCCTCCCCGCTCCCTGCGGTATCAGCGTTCTTTACGGGAAAACGCAGCAAGCTAAAGCCTATCGCAACCATTATCACGATAAGTGCGCTGACAATGGAAAAAAAGATCACCTGTCCTCGGCTGTATAATCTCATGACAAACCTCTTATACAAAAGTATACGCCAGAGTATACCAGTATTCGGTGTTTTATGCAACCTTTTAATGAGAAGGCGGCGCGTTCAAAGCAGCGGTTTTACAGATGAAATTTGCCGTCTTTCAGAGTAATCTTGTAGTGCTTACACGGATCGACTTTCTTCAGTACTGAACGCTGAAGTGTTATAGTTGGCATATCACCTTTGAAGCGTATCACCCTTCGGCAAGCACATTTTTGTTTTCCCAGCGTCCGCACCGCCAGCGCCAGACGTAAAATGCGCCGCGGACGCACCAGTCCGCTACCATAGCTATCCATACGCCAGACGGACCCAGCCCCAGCGGATAGGCGAGGAGATACGCGGCGCTGACGCGAACCGCCCACATGGAGCTCACCGCAACAATCATCACAAAACGGGCGTCTCCAGATGCGCGTAAGGCATTGGGTAACGTAAAACTTATTGGCCATGATATGGGCGATAACATACAGCTTGTCCACAATAAGGTTCTCGCTATGTCTTTCGCTTCACTACTGAGATTGAACAGAGTCAGGAGGGGATTCATCAAAATCACGACCGCCGCGCTCAATACCAGTACCATGCAATAGGTGAGCCGCATCAGTTTCTGCGTATAATGCCGGGCGCTGCCGAAATCTTTCGCCCCGACGCATTGCCCCACAATGGTTACCATGCCTATACCGAGCGCGGTACCGGGCATGGACGTAAAGGCGTTAATGGAGCTGCTGATCGCATTTGCCGCAATAGCCGCGGTACCGAATGTCGTAAAAATGCGGGAAACGAGTACCTTTCCAATTTGAAACATGGAGCTTTCCACGCCGCTTGGAATACCCACCCTCAAAATGCTGCGGATGATGCCGCCGTCAAGCCGGATATTGAATATACCCGCAAGGGAAATAGGGCTGTACTTATCCGGCACGAGCATCGCCATCAGGACAAACGCCGCGGCTGCGCGGCTTACCAGCGTAGCCAGCCCCGCGCCGAATACGCCCAGGTGAAAACCGAATATCAGGATCGCATTGCCGGCAATATTGAGGATATTGACGAGCAACGAGATCAGCATGGAAATGCGGCTATTTCCCATGCTCCGGTACAGAGACGCCGCAGCATTGTACACCGCAAGAAACGGATAACTGAGCGCGGTCAAGATAAAATAGGTTTTCGCCGCGTCCATAACATCCGGCTCAATGCGTCCATATACAAAGCGCAGTATGGGAACGCATAGTATCAGCGTGAAAACCATGATCATCAATGACACAGCCGCAGTCGTATATGTCAGTTGACGGGCAGCCGCCCGCGCCTTGCGCTCATTCCGCCTTCCGATGTATTGACTGACTACCACACTGCCGCCTGCCGCAAGCGCACTGAACGCAATGACCAGCAGCATGTTGACGGAATCTACCAGAGACACGCCCGACACCGCGTATTCCCCAACGGTCGCAACCATAACCGTGTCCGCCATACCGATAGTAACCGTGAGGATTTGCTCCACTATCAAAGGAAAGAGAAGCCGCCACAACTCCCGTCCCTTCCATTGTTCAGCTATTGTGTTGTTGATTTTCAATTAGATTTGCCTTATATATTAGTATAGTGTATTTTCAGCGATTAGTGAATAGCCGGCCGGTATTCCATCCAAGGAAAGAACCCTCCATCCCTTAAACAAGCCCGGCAGGATGGGCTTGTTTAAGGGATTATTCATTTTGCCGGGGGGATTATGCGCCTAACGGGAACCGGAACCCTACCACCGCCGAGGCTTGAAGCCGGCGGGCGGCGGGATAAGATGTACGGATTCTCCCGTTAATTCAAGCACGTAAAATCCCGCCTCGTATGCGTAACTCATAATGTCAAGGTTGACAACCCCGCCCGCCATCGCTCCCAATAACTGCTTGTTTACCGTTTCCGCAGGCGGGTATGTTCGGATAAGTTCCATGCGCTTCAG
>JAISMJ010000073.1 GCA_031276815.1 Treponema sp. | reverse complement strand
GCTACGCACGATTCAAGGGTAATGGATGCCTTTCCGTTTTCATCGTCAAAGAACCGCCACCCCGCCTGTTCCAGAAGTTTATTTATTTTTATCCGCGCCTTCGCTTCCTTTGCCATGTTCCCTCCGCCTATACTCCGTTTACCGTATTCCAATCATTTTCTTCATTGCCTTAACCAGAGTGAGCTACCCATTATCTTTTATAACATTCCCATTATTACTTTCAATGTTTTTTACATAATTATTTTATTCCCATTTCTTCCCGTTCGGTAATATATTTTTCCACTTCATCTTTTGTTAAATATCTCACCTGTTTTTCCGATACTGTCTTGTGTTTTTTCTTAATATATACAGGACATTTGTTTTCACATTTTACATCTTTATTTTTCCAGAAAGTTATTTAACTCATCTTCCGTTTCAAATATTTTGTATCTTTTGTCTCCTCTTTTATATATTACTTCATAAATTTCACAATTTGAATTTGTAATTATTTCGGCACATTTTAAATATAATATTGCCATTTCTTTTGTCTTAAAAGGGAAAAACATCTCGCCTTTCTTTCTCCGCCCAAATCAATACACACAATTCTTCCACAGGTCGAGCATATATATTGTCTATGATTTTCAAGACATTCCCTTGCGCCATTCAACGGTGTTTACGGGGATTATCTGAATAACATTCAGTGCAAACTTTTTTATTCTCCATAATATTTAACCAGATTATCCTTTGTGTTTATTTTATTTCTAAAAAACATTTTTTCAATATTTTTCCAACTAATTTCAGTCCAAATTACACATAACGTTCCGGCTGTTTACGACGGTTTTGCAGCCCGAATAAGGGCTTGCGTAGCAAGACCAGGGCTGCAAAAATGTGGCAGAGTTTTGGCGTGGGAATGAAGCGTAGCGGAATGACCTAGCCAAAACGTAGCCCGAGCCGCTACTGCGGCGAAGCGTAAACAGTCCCGTTATGCGAAGTAATTTTTGCGTTATATTTTATTTATTTATTCCGAGAACAAATTTCAATCTGCACGGATTCATCCGGCGGTTATAGACCTATTCATGCGAAGTACTATAACGCAGAACGCCACCGTTGTCAGAACGCACCGCATCAATTAGGCTAAAAAATCAACAGGTCGGTACGGTGTGCGAGGGCAGCACCGTAGCGTGCAGATCATATCCTGTACGGGCGAATACCGCGCCCCGAATAAAAGTTCCTGTTTCCAGAACCGCGTCTGATGAGATAACCACAGAACCGTCTACTTCCGGCGCATGACAGAACAATCTGCCGAAATAGAGGTCTTCTCTCTGAATTGCTTCCTCTATAAGCATGTCAAGCGAGCGCCCAATGAAACGTTCCATCCGCAGTTCGGTAATCGCCGTCTGTTTCCGCTCCACTCGCTGTTTTCGTTCCAGCGCCGTCTTTTTTGAAACGCGGTTCTTCATCGAATACGCACTTGTATACTCCTCCCGCGAATAGGTGAAGCAACCAAGCCAGTCCAGCGTGGCTTTCTCCTGAAAATCAAGCAGTTCATCCATATCTTTTTCAGTTTCGCCGGGAAAGCCGAGCAGGAAAGTTGAGCGGACAACCGCGTCCGGCAGGGCGGAACGAATCGCGGCAAGCAGGGCAAGATAGTCCTCCGCGCACTGCTGGCGGTTCATGGCTTTGAGAATGGACGCAGATCCATGCTGGAAGGGGAGATCAAAATAGGGCAGAAAGCGCGTATCGTTCTGCATGAGAGCGAGGATTTGCAGAGGAACATGCTCCGGATGTATGTAGAGTAGCCGCACCCAAAAATCGCCCGATAGGGCGGAGATAGCCGCCAGCAGATCGGGCAGTTCCTGAGTGCCGCCCCTGTCCATGCCGAATGAGCCTATGTCCTGTCCAATGAGGCAGAGTTCTTTAACGCCGCGCATGAGGAGCGCGGAACATTCTCCCACGATTGCAGGAATCGTTCTGCTTCTCAAACGTCCGCGTATGAATGGAATGGAGCAGAACGCGCAACGGTTATCGCACCCTTCGCTGATTTTAATATAAGCGGAGCCGGGCAGGGAGAGTAGAGGTCTTTCCGGCAAGACGGTTTCGATTTCGTCGCTGGAAGCCGCCTGTTCAGGAGCGGCATAACCGGCGGCTGTGCCGCGTCCTTCTCCGCGTACCACTGCGGAAACAGCGGCGCGGATGTTTGAGAGGTCTTTGTTGCCGAAGATCACATCGACTTCAGTAAGGGATTCTTCAAGTTCGGATGCATACCGCTGGCTTAAACAGCCGGCAAGGACGATCTTCTTGTTCGGATACAGGGCGCGCCATCCAATCGCCGCATTGATGGACTCCTGTTTCGCGCGTTCTATGAATCCACAGGAATTGACGATGATAACGTCCGCCTCTTCAGCATCTGCGAAAACCCAGCCGTCCTTGTTTAGGAACGCCATCATGGTTTCCGCATCCACTTGGTTTTTAAAGCAGCCGAATGGATCGATAAAGTATTTCATCGCTTCTCGCCGCAGATACCATGAAACATCTTACTCAAGCGGCGCCAGCACAAGCCGGTAACGGTTATCCTCGTCTTTTATCCAGCGGATGTCCGCGACTACGACTTCACCCGCGCTGCCCAGATCAATGGGTACGGTATTCCCACCGCCAATAACCTGAATCTTGACAGTAGCGGCGTTGGACGCGCCAATACGGACGCCGTTTTGCGCTTGAATGTTGAGTTCATTGCCCCGTTCAAAGTACTGCTCATTGCGTCCCTGCCTGTTCAGTTCCGCAAGAATTTCCCAACGGAAAAGACAGTAGCCTTGAAATGTTACTTGTAAGGTGAATGGGTACGGTGTGGGAGATGAGAACATAACGATTACGGGAATAGCTTGATTGTTTCCAGTACCAGAGGCGAATTCGGCGGTTTCGGGGGAGGCCGCCATTGCCGACGGCGATGAGTCGTCAAGCTCGAAATACATACGTGCCCCCGTATTCGGATGATTTTTCACAAAGTCCGCAGCTACGATCTTTAACTCATTGTAGCCGTCGTTATCCATATCGACTCTGACTTCCTGTCCCAGATCGAGCCGAAGATCGCCAATTGGAGATGTAATGTTCACATATTCACCGATATTCATCAGCATAAACTGGTAATTAGAATCGTTATATGGCACAATAAAGGAATCCCCTAGGGACAGCCGCCTGTCAGTTGGGTTTTCCTCCATAATATATTCTTTTGTTTTACGGGATTTCGACTCTTCCGGCGCTCTTTTGGGTAGATGCAGCACGAAGTACACGCCCCCCGCAATAGCTACGCTAATCGCAAGCGCCACGAGAATATGAAGAACTATTTTTATAGGAAATTTTCGGCGTACATCTATGAGTTGATCAACGGGTGTCGGCTGTTCCTGTAGTTTCACAGCCCGATACAAAGGGAGCAGTTCATCAGGGTTTATGCCGAGGTACATACCGTAACTTTTCAAAAAACCGATAGCGTAGACCTCTCCCATAAAGAGGGAAAAATCTTCTTCTTCTAGGGCTTTCAGGTACCGGACTGCAATGTTGGTTTTACGGCTTACGTCTTCGAGCGATTCTTTTTTATATTCACGGGCTTTTTTTAATGTATTTCCTAGACCTTCCATCGCATCCTCCGATTAGTCCGTATCTTTAAATAAGAAATTGTGGTACATATTTGCTGTGGCTGGAGAATCATAAATGAAACGCTGCTCAGGAATACCTTGATTGATCTTTATGGCTGAAAAATCGAACCGTACCAGCGCACCGGTAAGAGTCGTACCATCCATGCGCCGTATGAGTTTGGTATCAGGATTAACGCTTACAATGATTTCCCGAAAACTTTCAGAACTAGAACGTCTGGTTAGCCTCAGTTTCACGACTGATTCAGAAGTTCCTTCAAGGAGGACCGGCGCGGGACCGGTTACATAAGAAGGCGTATAGTTACGCCTGAGAATACGGAGTCCCTGACCGTCCGCCGAAGAACGCCCGGAGCTTACCTCTTGCGTCAAGGTTGCGCGGTAATCGGGGAGGAATAAGGTGAGCATATCTCCGTTGAACACGACTACCTGTTCTGCGGGAGTAGTGAAGTCTATACGTAGGAAGTAGGGGACAAGGTAGCTTATAGTTCCCGTCATAGTTGATCCGCTTGCTTGGATGGAGATCTTCGCCTCGAAATCACGCATATTGGCGTATTTTTCAGATACTGTTTCAAGGTACCGTTCAGCGGTGATAATTTCCTGCGAAAATGCGCCGAAAGAAAGAGACGTTATCAAAAAAGATAAAAAAAATAGTCTTTTAGTAGCCATAGTACTATCCTACCTGAAAAAGAATGATAATTGCAAGAGGCGTACCTCTAGGCTTACCCTCTCGGAGCGGCGTGGGGATTCACCGACTTGTTGTCTTTTGTTACCATAAGCAAAAGCTGTGGATCATTACTCGTGTCCAGTCTGCCGAGTTCTGTTCCTACTCCTACCTGATCTCCCACCTTCACCGAAAGACGTTCACAGCCGCCATACGTATACAAATAGCCTTCTTTCGACTGCACGACAACGACGTTTCTGAAATTAAAGTAAGGTCCCGCAGCTTTTACGACGCCGCCAGTGAGACTTCGGACCGACTCAGATGCATAACTCGTAACGATTACGCCGTTCTCCAGTTTACCTTCCGCTTTTGCAATAGATCGTACCTCAACGGGCCATGTAGTAGCGCCATATTTCGGTAGAGGACCGGCGTTGCTCTGAACAGCAACTCTCTGCGGCTGAGATGGCGCGGAGTTCTGTTGTTCAGTTACCGCAAATGGGATTTTCAGTTTATCGCCCACTTTTAATACGTACGATTCGGAAAGCCCGTTTGCAGCGCGAATAGCCGCTACAGTGGTGTTGTTTTTTCTTGCAAGGGCAAACAGAGTATCTCCCTTGATTGCGGTATATTCTTTATTATATGTCGCAACGCTTTGTCCATGAGAGCCAATCGCTAGTTTCTCCGGTATTTTGAGTTTCTGCCCGGCGCGTAATTTTTTGGGATCCGTGATACCATTCAGTTTCATAAGCGCATCCATGCTTACTCCGTAAGAGAGAGCTATAGAGTAAATCGTTTCATCGTTTTTGACTGTATGAACGCTTTCTCCAAAGATGCGTATTACGCACGCAAACAAAAAAACAGAGAGAAACATCCTCTGCATAAACATAAACTGCCGTTGCAAATTTTTTCCTTTTCGTCTATACTAAATTCAATAATGGGACGTTACGCCTTGTTAGTCCGCGATACGCTATCATGATATAGTAATCAGTATATAAGAAAAATAAAAAATTGTCAAATGAACTGATTAATGAACTAATTATAATAATATGATCGAAATTGAAGTAAAAGCGCGGGTTGATGATCCGCACACAACAAAGTCTGTTATCTCGTCTTTTGCCCGGTATATCAAGGCGTTTGATAAAGAGGATGCGTATTGGCGACCTCGTGAACCAAGCGCTGCGCTCTTCACGTCCAGCATACGGATCAGAAAGGAAACGGATTATGTGGAAAACGCTTCCGGCGTTTTGCAGCGCAGTACGCAAACTTGGGTAACTTATAAAACGAAAGAAACCCGCGATCGTATTGAAGTCAATACCGAACGGGAGTTTTCTATAATGGAAGACGGCTCTGAAAAACCGTTTGAGGGATTGCTTACCCTCTTTGGGCTGCATCTCGCGCTATGCAAGCATAAAACCGGCTGGGCGTGGCGATTTGAAGACGAAAACCCGCCGGATAGCGGGAATAATCCGCCGATTACTATAGAGTTATGCGAGGTTGCGGGGCTCGGGTGGTTTGTTGAACTCGAAATCCTTACTGGCTGTGGTGATGAGCGTACCGTGTCCGTAGTGCGCCGTCGGCTTCTGTCTTGTCTCGATAGAACTGGCATTGAGGAAGACAAGATCGAGGCGCGGTACTATACGGATATGCTACGGGAGAAAAACCGCGCGGTGTAAAGAAGCGGCATTTTACTATATAAGAAATAATGAAATGCTTTCATTGACATAGCGAGTGCGATTCGCTATTATTGAAAAATAAGCATATAAAATGAAGCGGAAAGAGTATCACAACACGTTTTTGACTTGGTGGATATAGAGTATATGAAGATTCGAGCGAGAATTATAGTAACCGTGCTTCCTCTCATTATAGTACCTTTGCTTTTGGGTGAGGTTGCATCGTACTTTTCTGCGGCGAACGATATTAGCCGCGGCGCGGAGCGTTTCTTGAGCTATAAAGCAGCCGATTTACAGCGGTACGCGGAAAGCCAATGGGCGTTGCTGGTGGAAAACAGGTATGCAGGCAGAGCCGATATGGATGCGGCTGCCCAGAAAGCCGTGGAACTCTATGCGCAGAGTATTATTGCGTATCGAGATGTACCAGCGGATATACCGATAACCGAGAAAATCTTCGCCGTTGACGGAAGCGGCGAAGTCGTTATGAAGACTTCCGACATTACTCTGTCCGATACCGAAAAAGAGACGCTACTGGCGCTATTCGGCGAAGAAAACGGCGGAATAATGACCGCGACGCTGGGCGGCGTTGAGCGGGTGTTCAGGGCGTTTTACTTTCCTCCTTTCAGATGGTATATTGTGGTAAGCGAAGAAAAAGCCGTTTTCTATCACGATATAAACAGCATAAAATATCAAACCATCCTCATTATCGCCGCCTCTTCGGCGCTTGCCGTCGCGCTGCTTATTCTGCTTTCGAGTATGCTGACAACCCCCTTATCGACATTGACTCGCGCTATGAGCGCCATCATCACGGAGGGCGACATGAGCGGACGGGTGCCGGTTGAGTACCGGGATGAGACCGGTACTCTTGCGGGAACCTTCAATATGATGATTACGGGGCTTGAACAGGCGTATCATGAAATAAAGCGTCATGCGTTTGAAGCGGTGCTGGCGCGGAAAAAGGAGCAGCGTATCAGGCAGATTTTTCAGAAATACGTACCGAAAGACCTTATTGATAAATTTTTCGCATCCCCGGAATCCATGCTGGTAGGCGACAATCGCGAGGTGTCGATCCTTTTTTCCGACATACGCGGGTTTACTACGATTTCAGAATCCCTGCGCCCTGATGAGCTTGTTCATTCGCTTAATCGGTATTTTTCGGGGCAGGTCGATATTATTATGAACCGGAATGGCATCGTTGATAAATACATAGGCGATGCGATTATGGCGTTCTGGGGCGCTCCCGTAAAGCATGAAGACGATATTATGCAGTCCGTGCTTTCCGGGCTTGATATGATTGACGCGCTACAGACTTTTAATGCAAAACAACGGGAACTTGGGAAGCCGGAATTCCACATCGGCATCGGTATTAACTACGGAACCGTTACGGTGGGTAATATCGGCAGCGAACGGAAGATGGATTACACGGTCATCGGGGACACCGTGAACCTTGCCTCGCGGCTTGAAGGGCTTACCAAGATGTACCATGCGGATATGCTTATTTCAGAAACCGTGTACAATGCGATTCGGGAGCGGAATAGCAGTCTGCATAGCGGTTTGTCGTTTCATGTGCGGCTTCTTGATACGGTTGCAGTCAAGGGCAAAACCAAGGGGGTAAAAATCTTCGCGGTAAAACGCAGTCTCACGGAAAAGGAAGCGAAAGCCTGGTCAATTCACAATCAAGGCATGAAGTATTATTACAACCGGTTTTTTGCGGAAGCAGCAGCCCAGTTCCGGGAAGCGCTCACCCTCATTCCCGAAGACGTAAACGCTTCGATGCTGCTTGAACGCGCAAAAGTCTACGCGCATAACCCGCCGCCGCCGGATTGGGACGGGGTAGAGGTGATGAAGAGCAAATGAGGTTTCATACGCGTTTTGCCAGCTGTTGACAAAATAAACCGAATGGTAAGGATTGAAGGGGAATAATAGTCGACTGATGCATCGGATACGACGAGCATTTCGGATGACCTGTTGTTTTTCCAAGAATCTGTTCAACCACCGGAAAGTGTTTGACATGGCTTTCTTTTGAGGCTTACTACACTTTGTGAATCACCTCACAAAAACTAAAGAGATTGGAGATAAGGGGATTCGAACCCCTGACCTATAGATTGCGAACCTATCGCTCTACCAACTGAGCTATATCCCCACGGTGATATTATCATAGCAGAAATACCCCAATCAGATCAAGGGGGTATCAAAGTTTTTCACCTTTTTATAATCATTTTGTACGCTTTACTAGGAGGTACCCCTAATCCACGCACGCTTCGCGCCGCCATTCTGCAAGAAAATGTTCGTACGCAGCAATAGTCGCCGACATTACGATATCCTGCACTTCTCCGCGTCCAAGCCAATTATCACCATCCAGCTTGTAAAGGCTTTCCAGAAGGGATTCGATCTCCTCAAGAGTACAAGCAGTAGAGATACGTCGACGTTCAAGTCCTCGCACCTCCTGTTCAAAGGCTTCTTCGTATTTTAATTCACGCCAATCTACATTCATTTCAACTTACCGCAGCAAGGATCGTGGATTTACCGTAACACCGTTCTTATACACGGTGAAGTGCAAGTGAGATCCGGTACTGCGTCCAGTACTTCCCACATCGCCGATACGCCCGCCAGCCTCTACATAGTCGCCCGTTTTGGCGCGGAGAACACTCATGTGTGCATAGAGAGTACGGTACCCCCCCGAATGGCTAATCACCACATAGTATCCATAGGAATCGCTCCAGCCCGCAAACGTCACACGCCCAGCCATGGTGGCGTATACCGGCGTACCCGTACGTGCGCTTATATCCATACCGTTGTGGAATTCTCGGGAATTACCGCCGAATGGATCGTAGCGGTAGCCGTATGTGTCGGTAATGCGCCCGCGAACGGGCCACAAGAAGATATCTCCGTTGATTTCCTGCAACTCTAAATTACTTATCTGCACTCCGGGAATAAACACGCTTTTAGTTTCCGTTCCGAATTTTTCATGTATATCCATAAATAATTCATTTGCGCTTTGTATAGAAACCGCAAGCGCTTGTAATCCTGATTCCGAAGAAGGAGTCCCCTGATATTTTCTATTTTGGGAAATTCTCTTTATAAATTCGTTTAAGGTCGGCAGTTTTTTTTCTATTCTTTCAACTTTTACAAGCACGCCGTCCTGGTTTGGAATTTTGAGTACCTGCCCTATCTGTAATGTTTTGGGATTTGTTATATTGTTTACCGATATGAGGGTTCCCTGTTCAAGGGCAAATCGTTGTGCAATTGTTCCAATCACATCACCTGACTGAACAGTATAAGAAGTATACAGCAACATTTTCGGCTTAGAGAACTCTTCAGGTTCAATTTCGGCTGTAGTACCCGTTTCCATATCGCTCTGTGTATCAATAGCGATAGTAAGTTCCAGACCGCCGCGGGCTTCCACCGTTTCCGTTTGCGATTCAAGTTTGCTTGCATTAACTTTTTTAGGAAAAATCATCGCGACAACACACGCTATGAGCACACAGAGTAATCCCATTCTTAAAAAGGTGTTAAATCTCACCATCAAGCCACGGTATCTCCTTTATACTTTGGGCTTTCCCAACACTTCAGTTTATGTGGGAAGCGCTTTATCAATCAGAATATAAGCACACACGTGAGTTACTAAAGACCAAATCTATGACAAGCTTATTTTGCTGGCGAAACTTAGACTGAAGGACAAGCTGTAACAATCCGGCCTTCTCTAACTCCACAAGCATTAAATTCATACGCCCATACAATTTTCATTCTTGTAGTTAATCTATCATTATCTATCGTTCTTGTCAAGCGTGTTTTTTTTATTGTTTTCAAATCTTTTTGATGCGGAGTGGAGTTTTTAAAGAAAATTCAATAGCTATGGAACCGAAGAGGTGAGGGCTAGACGATGAGCGTACGCTGTCGTCTATAAAAATTATAATCGGTATTTTTTTATTTCTTATGTTATTTTTTTATAAATGCTATATGTTATAATAAAACTATAAGGTTCGAAAGCCCGTTATGAGAATAGTCGATCTATGTATTATTACCGGTCTTCTCTTTTTCTGGTATGGCATGATACCCGTGGTTGGTACGTTTATTCACCGCTACCACAGAAAAGTCTTTCGGCAGCAGCTTATGGTAGTCCTACACAAACCTCTTCTGGACTATGAAACATGGCGTTTGCTTGAACGAGGGCATGTAAACGATACAATGTTCCGTTTTTTGGGAAAATTTGAATCTGTATCCGAAACAATACTGTGGATCAAGAACGAATCTTTACTGATCCCTCTTGGATTACGAGATACGCAGATTTTTTTTGTCAATGATGCCGGTTTGCGACGTATCGTAAACCGCAGACTGCTAGATATTTCCGAAGAGACAAAAATTTTTGTTGCCGGAGAAATTGTATGGCAGGATGGTCGGCAAATGTTCGCCTCGACTAAGAAAAATCCCCTCATTACCATTCTATACGATAAAGAAGATAATGAAGACCTTGTTGTACGGATCATAAGCGCAAGCAGAAACAAGAACGATTACTGGAACCTCGTTACACCATATTCTATCATCATGGGGATATTTTCCCTCATACTCATGGCGATTTTCTATCTCCAGCGTCCCGCGTTCCGGATCATGGCAATAATCGCGCTTATTGCGGTATTCATACCGCTTTTTCCCTTTCTTCCACCCGGTATCCTGTTTACTTCCATGAGTCGTTTTCTACGAAAATGCGCCGAAACTGCAAGCATACGCTCAGATATAACAGCGATACAGGAGCCGCATGAGCGAAAACAGCTGCGCCATTACTCCGCAAAAGCCGTCCTTTATGAAGTAAGCTCATGGATCATTCTTATCATGGGTATCGGGACAAATATCTTTTTTATCGGAGTAGTAGCGTTGTATTTTATCAGGTTGGCTACCCCCGGCTAAAGCCGTCACGCTAGTCGTGAGCTTGTTCGTAATTCGATAAGAAGCCCATTGACGGCGATAATATCATCAGTGTTTACTGTTGTCTTGTTCCCGGCAATCAAATTACAGTTTTCCGTATTAATTATTTTTCGCCGTATTGGGTGGCATATATTTCGGTTAATTAAGTCTCTTTTGAGCCATCAAAAATTACGCTGAGTGGGTTTTAACTTATAGTTATGAACGTCCCTTGCGTGTAATATGATGATTGTACGGCGCAACAATACTTGACATTTATCTAAATACCCCCTAGACTAGCGCCATATCTGAGTATGTAATGATAATAAAGCAGTTGAATATAACAGGAGTTAAAATTGCAGTTAGCAAAGGATGATTCCGGTTTACGGGAAGATGTAATTGACGCGGCGCTGTCCGCTATGATTTTATCCGCTTCGGGCTGGCGTACGGTTTTTGCGCCGGATGGAAACGAGGAAAATTCCTGCGATGAAATTTCACCGGCTCATACCATAATCGCCGCCGTTGCCGCCAAAGTGTTTGCGGATTATGTAAAAAAAACAACCGGCGCGGCGCAGCCTGTACTGATTGCAGGCATGGACGCGCGTCCAACAGGCAAAAGTATCGCCGATGCAATGATACGGACGCTGATAACCGAGGGGTGTACCGTCCGCTGGGCGGGCATTACCGCTGCTCCTGAAATAATGGCGTTTACGAAAAACGAGGGCGCTTCAAACAGGGCGCAAGGGTTTGTTTATATTTCCGCAAGCCATAACCCAATCGGACACAACGGGCTTAAATTCGGATTAACGGACGGCGGTGTACTTGCCGCCTCCGATTCGAAGCTCCTCATTGAGGCGTTTCGCTCCTTTTTCTCCGCGCCAGACAGAATAGAGACGGCGTTGGTACTTATCAATGGTGCCGAACAGTCTGTGGTAGACGCGGTATACGGCGAGTCGGCACGAGTAAAACAGCAAGCTTTGTCCGCATATCTTGATTTTACGTGGGAAGTAGTATCAGGCACCGGGGAAAAAACGGAACAAGAATTGCTGTTCGTCGCTATTAAAGAGACAATAAGAGACTATCCTATCGGTATTATAGCGGACTTTAATGGTTCCGCGCGTTCCGTTTCTATTGATACGGAATTCTTGCCGACTCTTGGCGTGAAGTTCGCGTGTATCAATGGCGAAGCCGGAAGCATAGCGCACCGTATTGTGCCGGAAGGCGAATCGCTTGAATATGCCGCGCGCTTTTTGGAAGAACGGCATACTGCCGACAGCTCTTTTGTCATGGGCTACATGCCGGATTGCGACGGTGACCGTGGCAACATTGTCATTTGGGACGATATGCGGAAGAAGACGCGCCCGCTTGAAGCGCAGGAAGTTTTTGCGCTTGCGTGCGTTGCTGAATTGTCCCATCTTGTATGGTCCGGTTCGTTACGGTGTGATGAAAACGGCAAATTTCTCGACAAGGTCGCTCTTGCGGTCAACGATCCCACATCGCTACGTATTGACGTCATAGCGGAAGCGTTCGGCGCAAAAGTATTCCGTGCGGAAGTGGGCGAGGCGAATGTGGTGTCCCTTGCACGGAAACTGCGCGGCTTGGGCTATACGGTGCGTATTTTGGGAGAAGGGTCAGCAGGGGGCAATATTACGCACCCTTCCGCAGTACGCGATCCTATAGACACGGTATTTGCCTTGCTCAAGATGCTTACCATAAGAAGCGCCGGTGATAAAAAGGGGCTTTTTGAGATTTGGCGCGATCTTTCGGGCAATACTGTCTCGTACAAAGCTGATTTTACCTTGGCGGATATTATCAGGACGCTTCCGTCCTTTGTTACTACCGGCGGCTATACGCCGGACGCCTTGCTCAAGGTGAAGACCGCAGATCATGCGAGCTTAAAGGAACGGTACCAGAAGATTTTTGTGCGCGACTGGGAAAGAAAGAAAGAGCATCTATACAGACAATACGGTATAACCGCGTGGGATGCCGCGCATTATAATGGTATGGAAGAGAAGCTGCATATTGAGCATTTCGGCGACGCCGGGCGTGGTGGACTAAAAATAATTTTTGCTGACGATAAGGATGCGCGTATTGCCGCGCTTTGGATGCGCGGATCGGGTACCGAGCCTGTGTTTCGGATCATGGCTGACGCCTCATGCTTCGAGCTTGAGCGGGAGTTGATCGCATGGCAGCGGGCAATGGTCATTGAAGCCGACAAATAAAATAAATAGAAGGCGTATCCAATAGATACGCGAGGAGAATATATGGGTTTACGGGGTGAGATTTTTTCAACGCGGGTTCAGTTGCAAAACAGGACGTATTTTTTTAATGTAAAAGAGAATAGGCTCGGTGATATTTACCTTACTATTGTCGAGAGCAAAAACAAAGACGAGGGCGGCTTTGAACGGCAGTCCGTCGTACTTTTTGCCGATGATCTTACGCAATTTCTGGGTGGTTTTGAGGATGCCTTGAAGGTTATGGACAAAGCCGACCGCGAAAAAAAGCGCACGGCGCGCGCCTCTAGCCAGAGGGACAGCCGGATTAGCGGACGGAGCGATACCTACGGCGGTTTTGGCGGCAGTGAAGGCGGCGCTCCCTATCCCAAAAAGCGCTTTGTTGTAAAAAAAGTCAAAAAAGAAGAAAGAAGGTCCGGCGCACCGCAGGATGATGGGAAGAGCGGTTCCTTTGACAGGACGAAGAACGGCGCCAAACGAAAAGTGAAGACTGTGAAAAAGACGCCGTAACGCAGCCATGTGCGAGTAAAGAGCCAGGGGCAGCATAAAAAAACGCTGCATCGAGGGCAATGCGTCCGCGCTTTTTCTTAAAGGTGATCCCCTCTCTGTACCTTGCGGGCTATGGAAGAATTTCTAGCGATTTCGCTCTTTTAAATTTTTAGTTTCGTATACCATGTTCAAAAAATCTAATTCGGGGCAAAAAGATTTGATTTTGGTTTTTGAGACTTGCAAAATTGCTCTTTGGGAGAGGAATAACCCTATTGGAGAGGCAAGATTGATTCTCCAAGACTCGAATTTGACTCTCCGAGAGCGGAATCCGGCTCTCAAAGAAGGACAATTCTTTCTAAAAGAGCGAAACTTGGTTCTCGAAGTGAAGAGCTTGAACCTTATCATGGGTAATGGAGCTTTTGAGAGCGAAAACGCATAGAGCGGAGAAGAGGATATATTCTAAGTTATGGACACAAACAAAATGTATTGTGCCGATTGCACGGAATCCGTCGATTTGGTCATAACAAGCCCGCAGCGGGATTACAGCGGCGGTATCGGCAACGAAAAAAGCATTGACGAATATATCGAAAACATAATGATTGTTTTTCGTGAATGTGTCCGTGTCTTCCCGCTGTCTTCATACTTGAAAAGCACCACATCCTTCTTCCGTTTCGTGAAAAAAGACTCGTTGAGCTGTTTCGGGCTCGTTACCGCCTCCCCGCTGGGCGCGACCGCTTTGTACCATATCCGGTAGCCCTTGTTCGCGCGATCCTTCGGGCTGCCGGTAATGTAGATGATCCGTATACCCAGCTCGTGCCGCCCCACCAGATACGTCTCGACCGTTACTTCCGCGGTGGGGGGGGGGGGGGGTTCCGGTAGGCGTGGCGTGGGGGGACAAGCCCAGATTCACAAGATCCGCAGCGGTGAGGGCGGCACGAGGAAGTAATGCCTCTTGAAGAACCGCATTTTGGCGGTGAGTGCGTCGAACGCCTCGCGGCACTACTCGGTGATGACCGGCGTGCGCTCGCCACTCTCGGCTTTCTGGAGGAGGGCGTCCGCGGCGGTGTGGAGGGTTTCCAACGCGGTAAATTGTTCGAGCGGTCCGCTCCACGCGGTCCGCCCGTCTCGTGGGCATCCAATCGCTGCTCATATAAAGCTCCTTATGATACGGGTATATCCTCTCGCGCGTTCTTTCCTTTTTCCGGTGTTTCTGCTACCATAGCGACGGAAACAAGGAGGAACCTGTGGACACGCTATGGATAGTCGAGGACGATGATAGTATTCGGGAGTTGCTGGTATACGCCTTAACGCAAGCCGGTTTTGCCGTTGCCGGTTATGCGGACGGCGCTCTTTTTTACGCGGCGCTACATGACGCGCTGCGTACCGCCGAGACGCCCGATTTGGTGCTGCTGGACGTCATGCTACCCGGAGAAGACGGGATGTCCCTTCTCAAACGGTTAAAGGCGCACGAGAAAACCGCGCGTATTCCGGTAATCATGCTTACCGCGCGAGGCGCCGAGTACGACCGCGTCAAAGGGCTTGACGCCGGCGCGGACGACTATATTACAAAACCATTCTCCGTCATCGAAAGCATCGCCCGTATTCGGGCGGTTCTCCGCAGGACCGCTTCCAAAACGTCCGATCCCCCCGCTGAACTCACCGCCTGCGGCATCGTTCTTTCCCCGGACAAGCGCACAGTCCGCGTCAATGAGACGCCGGTACCGCTCACCTATACGGAATTCGAATTACTCTACTACCTCATGCGTAAAAAGAATATCGTGCTGACCCGTGAAATCATACTGAACCGTATATGGGGGTCTGATTATTTAGGCGACAGCAGAACCGTTGACATGCACATCAAGTCGCTTCGGCAGAAACTCGGGGCGGCGGGCGGCGCCATTACCGGCGGCGTTATTAAGACCGTACGTAACGTGGGCTACAAGCTGGAGGAGTAGCAGCCCATGAAAAAGCGTATATATACGAGCATGACGCTGCTCGCCGGCATGAGTCTTGTCCTCGTATCCGGCGTATTGTGCTTCATTTTTTACCATCACTTTTCAGCATATCTGCGCGCGGACATGAAGCGGCGGGTCTATGCGCTTAAAGATACGCTGGCGGTTTCACAAGCGTTTGAAGCAAACGAATCAAACGGGCGCGTACCAACCGTCTATATACCGGAGCGGATATGTTCCGCGCTTGCGGAGGACATGCGGGTTTCGATTATCGGAGCGGACGGGAGCGTGCTGTACGACAATACCGTTGAAGCGGAACGGCTCGAAAATCATGCGGATCGGGAGGAAGTCCGCGCGGCGCGGGCGTCCGGTTTTGGGGAAAACCGCCGTTTTTCCGATACCGTGAAACAGGAAACCTACTATTGCGCGGCGGCGTTGCCGAATGGCTGTGTCGTGCGTATTGCGAAAACAACCGGCAGCGTCTTTTCACTCTTTGAACGCGCGCTGCCCGCGGTGTTCGGCGTCCTGCTCTGCGTCATCGTCATCTGCTACGGCGCAGCCGGCAGTCTGACCGACCGTATCGTCAAACCACTGAATACCGCGCGTCTTGACGGGGAAATAACCGCGCCCTATGATGAGCTTACCCCGTTTGTCCGCGCCATTGAAAACCAGCGCGCGCAGATCGCCGAGCAGTATGCGTCTTTACAGGAACGGGCGGACGCTATACACGCGATTATGGAAAACATGAGCGAGGGCGCGGCGCTGCTTGACCGCCGGGGCGTACTGCTTTCCGCAAACAAGAGCGCCCTGCGGATGTTCGGCGCGTCCACGCCGGTAGAAGGGAAAAACATTGTAGAGCTTCTGCGCGACAGCAGGCTTCTGGAGTGTATGCGTGGCGCGCTGTCCGGCAGCCGCAGCGAAATGGACATGGAGCGGGCGGGGAGGAACTACCGCGTCTATTTCAGTCCGGTTACGGACAACGGCGCGGTGCTGCTCTTTCTTGACATGACGGAAGCCATGAAGGCTGAAAAATTGCGGCGTGAATTCTCGGCTAATGTTTCCCACGAACTGAAAACGCCGCTTACGAGCATATACGGGTACGCGGAGATGCTGGACGGCGGCATGGTTCAGGAGGGCGACAAAGCCGCGTGTATCCGTACAATCAAAGACGAGTCCGGGCGCTTGATTACGCTGATAGAAGATATTATGCTGCTGTCGCGTTTAGACGAGGGAAAAAGCGGCGGGCTGTTTACTGTGGTAGACATTGCGGCTGTCGTGAAGGAGGCTGCCGCGCCGCTCATGCGGAAAGCCGCCGAACTGGGCGTTTCCGTCACCCTTCCCGCCGAAGAAGGCGTCTCTGTCAGGGCTGTCCGCTCCATGATGGCGGAACTCTGTTTCAACCTGATCGACAATGCCATCAAATACAACAAGCCGGAGGGCGCGGTAACGGTTGAGATTACGAAAGGCAATGGCGAGGTTACCCTGTCCGTATCCGATACGGGCATTGGAATTCCCCAAGAAGCGCAGGGCAGGGTGTTCGAACGGTTTTACCGGGCGGACAAATCGCGTTCCAAAAAAACGGGCGGTACGGGTCTTGGGCTGGCGATTGTCAAACATATAGCCGCGCTCCACAAAGCGGAGATCGCGTTAGAAAGCCGTGAGGATCGGGGAACGAAGATAACCGTTTGTTTTGCTGGTATGCGTAACGAGTAATTGAGGCGGACGGGTACGAATCTGCGGTTTGGCGGCGTGTTACCAGCCGAATAGGGGAAAAGGAGCGGAAACATGAATCGCGCGGGAATGTCAAGACCTGAAGGACGAAGCGTAAACAGTCGTTTTATGCGCAATTAGGGCTAAAATTTTTTGGAATATATTACAAATCAATATTGACAAAATAATAACAAGTATAGTATAAAATATTTATGGTAAATAAAACATTCAAATTAAATAATGGCTTTTGGCATAAATTTTTACCCAATTCAAATAAATTATTTTCGCCTCAACATATACAAATAGAGATTTTGGATATTGTCATTGTATAAAAATAATTTGGCAATAATGACATCTTTTTATGCCGGTGAAGAACATGGTAATATAGTACATGAATCAAAGGTATATATTTATAATATAGACTCCCATGCCGTAAAATTAATAAAAGAAAATTTTAAAACAAAAGACGTATTTTATGATTTAGGTTCAATTGCATGGAGCAATGATGGGAAATTATCATTTATTGGGCTTGATGAAATATATATAGTTGACATAGAAAATAACATAGAGAAAGCAATAAAACACGAAAAAGCAACATCGGTAGAATTTACAAATTGTGGTATTGGTATAGCCGTTGGAGGAACAAAGACAAAATTATATAAAATATAATGGAGTACGCCCTAACTGCACATAACAGGACTGTTTACGCGTCCCAGCATAGCTGGGGACGCCGTCGGTAGGCGACTCGGGGTTCCGGCTGGCTAGGTCAATCGCTGCGTTTCTTCCCATGCCTGTGGGATATTCCCAAATCGCTCATGGTGATATGACGTACTGATGAAGGATGGCAAGGTGATGCCCGGCGGCTTGGAGAAGCCGTGCCGTATTGACCGCAGAGAAGATTACCGGACGCCGGTTCGTCAACGCTTCCCTCCTTGACAAAGCAAAAAAGATTGCGTATACCGTAGCAATACGGTCGTATAGACGAAATGTGTCGTCTATTAGGGAGAGTCGTCAAAAGGATCCTTTTGACGACACCACCTAGGATATAGATGGTAGAAAGGGCATGGTTAGAACGAGGTTAACACGAGACGAAGGGATAGGGAGCGCGGTTGCGGGAAAAGCGGACGTATAAAAAGCGCCGTTCTTTGCGCTATGCGCCATATACGGGCGGTACGGCGGGCGCTTACCAATTCCAGCTTTCCAGCTTTCTGCCCAGAAGCCCCGCCATAAGCGTCATTATTACAGAGCGCGCCTGGGCAAGCGATCCCGTATCCAGCAGCCACCTGTTCAATGCGGCGGGCGGCAGGTTCTCTACCGCGGCGAGCCACTTTCTGGCGCCGGTTCCCAGGGGCAACCCGTGATGTCCTTCGCCGCACGAAGGACACAGAAACGCGCCTTCAACCGGAGCGTACAAAACGGCGCCGTCAAACGGGGAGCCGCACAAAGAACACCCGCGCAAGGATGGTTTTTCTCCAATCAGATCGATCCAATTCCACAAAAAATGGTAAAACACGCGCAACGCCATAGGCGCATCGGCGCTGTCAAGCGCATCAAGCGTCCTTCCTGCGTGGTCAAGCGCAGCCGCCCACTGTCCGCCGCCGGCGTGGGTAGCCGTAATGGTATCCGCAACCGCCGCGGCAGCCATAGAACGCTCGTATAGCTCACGCAAACCGGGACGCCATTGCGTCACGTCAAAATCAGTCGTCTTCATAAAATCTTTCACCGTATCATGGTATACCCACAGTGTCCCCTGATGAAACGGCGAGACATAAGAGCGCAGCTTACTCTTTGGTCCCCCAAAAACCGTCGCCTTGATAATGCCGCTTTCGGCTGTGAGAAAAAACGCCTCGCGGTTTGACTCCCCCGCAGGGCGCACGCGAAGAACAAGAGCGGAATATGTTACGTTACGAGTCATAGTTTATCTTGAGAGAATACGGTATACTGAACAATCATGCAAGCCATTACCGCTCTGTCAGAGATATTCGAGCCTCTGTATCGCGCGGGTTTTCAAGCCTGCCTCCATAGCTTCAGCGCTATTGACCGCTATTTCAAACTGCCGCCGCTTCCCTTCCGCTTTGTTCAAACCGATGCGGACGCCGTTTCCCTCGCCCGCCTATTTGACACGGATGAGCGCGTTCTGCGCTATCCGGGAGCGGACCTTGCCGATGCGGCGCTTGATTGCAACGGCGTAACCATCTATTTCCGCTGCCTTGATCCGGATGCAGCGCCGCCCGCGCGTCCCGCTCCGTTGTTGCGCTTTGCCTTCGATCCGTTGACTAACCGCTACAGCGATCCGGCCGGCATATACCACATTCTGCGCGCGCTGAAAACGGGGGAAGATATGGGAATGGCGGCGCTTGTTCAGATGCATGACGCGGACGCCGCGCTGATCCTCGCCCGTTATATACGCGCGCCGTTACCATTTACTGGGGAATCGTCCGTTTCAACCGCCACTCCCTCAACCGAACAACAGCGGATACTGCTCTCCGCGCTTCTGCTATCAGACCGTCCGGATATGGGGTTAGACTTTCTCAAAAAGCGCGGTTTTGTTGAAGAATTGTGGCGGGAACTCGCCAAACTTGATGAAGTGGATCATGTAAAAGACTTTCATCCTGAAGGAAACGGGTGGAAACATACTATGGAAACCTTTCAATACCGGAAAAAGAACGATCTTGTTCTCTCTTTGGGGCTTCTCCTCCACGACATAGGGAAACCGCTTTCAGTTCCATCAGGCGGCAGTCGTTTTGCACGGCACGCGGAACACGGCGTCCATGTCGCCAGAAATTTTCTTGAACGGCTTGGGTTTCCGGCTCCGGTTATCCATGACGTATGTTTCCTCGTACGCAACCACATGTTTCCGGCGGCTCTGCCTCGTCTGCCGCTTCATCTGCACACCGGCGTCATTGAATCGCCGCTTTTTCCTCTGCTCATGGAACTCTATCGTTGCGATGAATCCTCTTCTTTCAAAGATTTCAATTGCTACTATGCGGCAAGCAATGCGTATCAGGCGTATCTACGCGGCAAGCGCAATCCCTACAGGGCGTCGTTCCGGTTTTAGCCCTTCGCATAGAAGAGCCGCCTCTCACCGTCAGTTTACGCTCTTATCGTCATATGTTCTTTCGCCATAATAATGGAAGTACGTTTCAGTTTATTCAGTTTACTCAGAAAACCTGATGAGGGACCATCGTCCTTAATCTGATAGTCTTTTTCACGCTGCGTGAGCGTTTCATCGGACGTATCCGGATCGTGATGGAAAAGAACCAGTTTTTTTACACCAGCGTCGCGTATGCTTGAGATTGTATGTTCGTATGATGAATGTCCCCAGCCGCGTTTACCTTGTTGATACTCGGCTTCGGTGTATTGGCTGTCATGAATAAGTATATCGGCGTTCTTGAAGAAAGCGGATATCTTCTCATTCTCCTCCGCCGCCGTACGCGCCCCTTCCTCCATTGCTTCTTCATCATAATCGGGCGCGTTGGGATCCATGGAAAACAGATTTAAAAACGGCTCATGATCGTAAACAGTAACAATAGATTTTCCCTCATATTCAAAACGGTAGCCCAGACAAAATACCGGATGGTTCAGGTATTTACTTTTAACAATAAGTCCGTTACCGAGATCGAGCGTCGTTTCCTGTATTTGACCGTATGAAATCTGGGCGGAAAGTTCGGATAGACGTACGGGCCAAAACTTGTACGCTAACTGTACATCCAAAATATCTTTCAGCGTCTCACCGTCGCTTGAAATAGGTCCCCAAATACGCAGCGTGCTGGAAGGGATAAAAAGCGGCACGAAAAGAGGAAAACCGATAATATGATCCCAATGCGTATGGGTAATGAAAATATCGGCGTCAATGGGACCTTTTTTGAAATCATTTGCCATGAGGTAATTTCCCAGCAACCGAATGCCTGTTCCTAAATCAACAATGATAAGGCGTTCATCAGCGCGAATTTCAAGACACGCAGTATTGCCGCCAAATATAATCGTAGACGGTCCAGGGCTTGGAACCGATCCCCGTACTCCCCAGAAACGAACCGATAACATAGTTCCTCCTTATCTTCGTAGAAGACACTTTTATAATAACATGAATGTCAGAAATAATTAACACGTTATAATACCCCTCGCTTTTATATTGCGCAATTCTTTCTGTCCGTACACCATTTATATCTTTAAAAAGATCTGTGCTTTTTCAATCTCGATCAAAATTTCTTTTTCCATCGTAAGGAACATATCCCGCGAAATTTTCAATTCCTCAAGAACCATCGGCTCGACCTCTGCGAGGTAGGTATTGCCTGAAAATCCTATCTTTGAAATAGTAACGTAATTGTTTGCCGCCACGACGGTAAACAATTTATCTTTATACGGTCCATTGTACTCGCTGTAAGTATGATGGTACGCAATCATATCCCGCAGTTCGCCGTCTAGTTTCCATAAATCGGCGATTACCTCTCCCATATAGCAATGGTTCATATTGAATAACCTATCTTCAACATGAAATAAAGGATTCCGCTCCTGTTCCGCAGTTATAATGGCGTTTACGTAACCTTCAGCGAATACGGTATCAAAGGGCAGTTTTCCTATGTCATGAAGAAATCCCGCGCAGAAGTAGCTTGCCCAGTATTTCCGGTCAATACCACGTTTTTTTGCCAGAAGTTTTGCCGTAACGCCCACGCCCAAGGAATGTTGCCAAAACGCCTGCATATTAAAGCAGCTCTTACCTTTTTCTTTCAAGGATGTTTGCACCACCGAACTCGAAAGCGCCACGTTTTTTACGGTATTAAGTCCCAGCATGATGATGGCGCGTACAAGATTCATAGTCTGATGATTTATCCCGTCATATGCCATGTTAATGAGTTTAAGTACTCTTGCCGTGAGAACCGGATCCAGAGAAATCACCCTATTCAGCTCCATCGGACTTGTTCTTGGATTATCGCAAATTTCTATTACTTTGAAAATCGTTGTGGGAAGGCTCGGCATGGTATTTATACATCGTTTCATTCTTTCAGGAAATTCGTCATGCATGTCTCTTTACCCATATAAACAGTCCATCACCGCATCGCTGAAACAACCGTTTTTATCTTTTCCGTAAGGTATTTCGTTAATGCGGGGTCCGGAAGATTTGAGGAAAGCGTCCCCAAATAGGTAAGAAAATCGGCAATCTCTACTGCATTAAGCATTCCATCCGCCGCTTCTCCTCCATCCGGTTGTCCGGCGGATTCTTGTACAGGGCTTGTTTTTTCTAGTTGTTTCGTACGAGGATTCATAAGCGGTTGCTGTTTGAGGTGTAAATCCTGAATTTCTCGTAAAATCCCCCGGTGTCCCATAAAAGTATTGAGGATGTATTCCATGCGGATGCGGATGTCGCTCTGGTTAAACGCCATCTTTTGCTGTTCGGGCAGAAAATTGATTATTTCTTTAAGATAGTTCATAAATGTAACCAAATGCGGTATTTCAATACCCATAAAATCACCGGAAAGCGGCTTGAAGTCGGGTTTCGGCTGGGTGAATAGGATATCTATTTCTTGATCAAGAATCATACCTGCAACGGCAAAGTCAACTTTAGGGTCCGCGTCATTTTTTACGCTGTCCAAGTTGCGCCGCGCTAGATCGTAGCCCGAACGCTCTTCAAGAGCCCTGTTAAAATGACGGATCGCTTCTTCTCTATATCCTTGCTTTGCAAGCACAATGCCCATATTGTTCCATCCGTCGGCATTGAATGGATCCTCATCAAGAATAATATCAAAAGCACTGCCAGCCCTGTCAAGCTGCTCTAATTTTGCTAGAATAGAACCAAAATTGAGCCGCGCTGAAGTCCAATAAGGGGTTATACCTACTGCAATCTCGTATTCATGTACCGCTTCCTGTAATTGTCCGTTTGCTTCCAGCGCAATAGCGTAATTGTAATGAAACATTTCGTTACCGCTTTCACGGGAAATAGCCTGCTGGAAGGCATTAAGGGCTTTATTAATTTCATTCATCTCAAAATACACGATACCGAGGTTATTGTACGCGGATGCAAAATCTGGATTACATTCAATCGCCTTTGCATACGCCATAAAAGCGGCTTTTAAATTCTTTTCCAGTATCTGAATATCCCCTACATAACGGTAGAATTCGTAACGTGTGGGATCAAGATCGATCGCCTCATTAAATGTTCCGAGCGCATCCTTGAGTTTACCCTGCCACCGGTAGACTATCGCAAGCGCACATAAAGCTTCGGCATCGCGGCGATCGTCTTTCACTAAATTAAAGAATTCCGTTTCAGCTTCTTCAAGCATACCTGTTTTTGCAAGCAGCATACCGAAAAGAAAATGAGCCGTTCTGTTATGAGGCAACTCTTCGAGAATAACTTTAAGTAATTCTTCCGCGATTTTATAATCGCCTTCTTTAATAAGCTTGGCGATCTTTTGCATTTCTATAGCGCTCATTCCGTCATCCTTTCATAAGTAGACAATTCGTTCAGCGTACCTGTAGAGGTCTTGCTGTTATTTCACGGGAAAACATTCCCAGATGGGGTGGACTCAAACTGTCGTATGCAGCAATAGTAAAATAATAAAGCGTACCGTTTTTGAGTCCATCAATCCGAATCGAATTACGTTTTCCCACATCTATAGGAGACGCTCCTAATAGTGCGCCTTCTCCAAAATACATACCGGAAACGGTACCATAATATACAAAATAGCCCATTGTATCAATATCCGGGCTGTTTTTCCATGATAGATCCACGGCGCCATCTCCGGCAATGGCAGTAATCAGCGTAGGAGGAAACGGCGGTTCATTGGGTTTGTAAACAATACGGATTTCGTCCAGATATGGAGTCGATTCCCCGTCTCCACTTGGGTAAAACTGCACCGCAAGCTGTACATATCTGCCCTTTACCTGCTCAACAAGGGGTACTCCGGGCGTTATCACCCGCCATTCGCTTACCCAGTGGTACGGAGAATCAGAGGTACGGATAAAGAATTGAAGCGCGGATTCATCGGAAAACTTGATTGCGGACGTACCGGCAAATTCATTCCTGATCGTGTTATTTGCGAAAGAAAGTCTGCCGGTTGAAGCATCAACCCTGACGATCTGAACATTCGGCTCTCCAAGGTCAATACTGCGAGTCTCTATGCGTCCGCCAGCAGCGGGAAATTTTGCGATGTCCAGCGTTTCCATAGTTTCCGTATCAATCCGGTACCCTCCGATCATGCGTACTTCATCAAGCAGTCCTGAAAATTGTTTGCCCAAGACAAGACTACCATCCTCTCCAATGAGCGGGGCATACACATCGCCTCCCTCGCGTCCTGTTGAAGTCGCATAGGTAAGGGCTTCGAGCTTACCATTAACGAGATACTCCAAAAGACCGGTATGAGCGTCAAAACGAATAAGATGATGCGACCATGTATTAGGAATGATCGGCATACTGCCGATCAGGGTAATTGTTGAACGCACGTCATTGCGCGCTGAAGCAAAGAAATCAAGAAATGTCCATTGGAACCTGTTTTTAGATATGGTACACGTAACGCTTTGCATGATATAGTCGATTCTCGTCCGCCATTTTGCAGCACTCCACGAAAACACCTGTTCACCCGTATCCGCATTAAACGGCAGCGCCCAAAACTCTATGCTAAAATCCCCAATCCGTTTCCCGGATGCGAAAAGCGCATCGTCTGTTTGTGGCGTAATGACAAGCGGACCATCGGATGCGGCGCTGTTTCGTCCTAAAAAAATCGCCGCGCCTGCTCCATACCGTGCCGTAAGACTGTCAGTCTGCGATACAGCAAAGGCATCCCTCGTCAGTACCTTGTAATGACCGGCACTGTCGTCAAAGCGATCCGGCGAAGTCTCGTCAAAAGTAAACAACATATCGGTATAAACGCCCCGCATGGCAGGTTGAGCCGCAATCAGCGAAAGCACTGTCCATGGACGCTGGGCGTCAACTTCGGTAACGCCATCACGTTTTTCAACCACAGACCATCCCGCATCCTGCCCAATACGCAGAGTTATCTCACCCAATCCAAAGAGCTGCGAGAAGAATACAAAAAAAAACAATAAAAGTAAGATGGCTTTTAATTTCATACACGCAACGCCTCTATTATCTACAGAAATTGCAGTGAGCTACTCAAAGTTTTAACAAGAGCCTTCGCTTTAGCAATGGGGCTTCTTGTTTCCCAGGCCCAATTTAAACTGATAGAGCAAGCTCTGCTACTCCAAGCGGCGACGTACTTACTCATAAGTCCTAAGTCTCCACAAGCATTAAATTCGTGCGAATTTAATGCTTTCTTGGAGTATACGGCTATTCATTATTCTTGTCAAGCATTATTTCAAATTCGTAATCTGAACAATGTTTCCTACTTCCTTCCGATTACGCGGTTTTGCTAAGGGGAATTTCACCTCTGCTATCAATAGCAGCCAGTGCGCCCATCCATAGGCGTGTATATCCCTGTCGCCACAACAGTATCTCTTGTTGCATGTACTGCACCACATGATTTTGTAAGAATCATGAGTGATTGTTAGACAGACACCCCTTGCGCCTTGTAATAATAGGGAGAGCATGAAAAGAGGGCAAACTTCGCCGCTGTGTCGCGCTGTTGGCGGCTTGCGGTTCAGTCTGCCCCGGTTCCGCCGGTGCAGACCGCAGGTTCGCAATAGCCGGAGCGCTATTCTTTCGTAACCTCAATAAGCAAGGCATTGGTCTTTGCATCCCGCCTTTCAGGTCTTGAAACCTGAAGCGAAAGCAGCGTGCCGGCGAACAGCCGCCCGACTGCCTTTTCCCCGCCCCGTATAAGAACGAGTCCTTTTTCCGAACAACCGTATCTGCCGGCACACGGCTTTTGCCCCGGCGTTGGCGGCGGAAGCGGGAAGCAGTCCGACAGTACGCGTACCTGTACCGCCACCCGCGATTCGCCGCTTGCGGAGCCGCCCGCTCCCCTTCCTGTGCCGGAGATAGCGCGTCCTGCTTTTTTGTTTGTGCTGCTCGCAGAGTCGCCGCTTGCGACCTCGCCGCTCTGTGCAAACAGAAAACTCAATGCCGCCCGTTCTTTGGGAAGTCCGGCGTCTGTGGAGAGCTTGAGGAGAGCTTCCGGCGCGCCGATTGTGTCGAACGCGAAGTGGCACCATTTGGATTTCGCCCGCTCACGCTCGGCGCTGCGATCTGCGGCGCGGGACAAGGGACAGAAACTCGTATGAGGACAGGGAGACGCTATGTCAAAGCTCGCGCGTAAGAAAACACTTCTCAACAAGGAGATAAATTCACCTGATCGGGGAACGCCGGGTTCCACAACAAGCGCCTGCGGGGCTAAACCGGTGAGCATCCTCCCTATCTTATCCGCTTCGGCATAGAGGGAAGCCGTATGCGGCAGATTTTGGTACATTTCATTACATACATTGACCGCTGTAACCAGCGCGGGTCTTTTCCCATAAACCGGCGGGCGTATATAGATATAGTCTTTAATGGTTTTGATCGTCCACGCCGATCTTTCACCAGCAAGCGCAAAAAACGCCTTTTTCCCCGCGTCAAGAACCGCCTGCGTATGATCGATACACCTGAATTCGAGCGGCGTTTCCCGCAGTTCCGGCGTTGCAATCCAGAGGGCAATAACAAAGGTCAGGGGACCGGAACCCAGATCAGCGATCATGTCGTCCGGTTTCAGCGATATGGACAGAGACGGGAGCAGCCGGCACAGCCGGTACACGTTCCATGGAAGAAAGTAGCGAAGATACGCGGACAAAAGGGCGGGTTTTCCCAGATAGGAAAGCGTTCTGCTTCCCTTGTTACCGGTGAGTAAGCGGGAAAGCTCTATAATATCATTCGGCACTGTGTGCCGGAACTGTCCGGGCAGTGGGAAAACCTTGTCGATAAGCGGCGGAAAAGCGTCAATACGCGCACGAACGTCGGCGGATAGGGGATGAAAAAGCGTCATAAGTGTATGGTACTGTCAGCCGCCCGAAGTTGCAAGGGGTGAACATGTCATTCGACTCATCGGCGGAATCGGCTCGCCTCTTATTGTTTCGAGATACGAAGCTCGTTCCGCTGGTATTTCGGACGCCATATCACATGCTATTGGCAGCTATATACCGGCGTTGCGGTTGTTTTATAGTTCTTGCGCGGATCTTTTATGTCCATAAGTAGTTAGACTACCTATATCTATACTCTCTTGTCAAGTCTTATTGCGTTCTGTTGTTACATGCGTTTGCGGCATTGCAGGCGGATCGATCATGTATTTCCAGTATGGCTTGCGGGCTATAGCCTATACCGGCGTGTTTTGAGAATAGGGAGGAGAGGTACTCCGCATACCAGCTTTGTATGTGTTTTGTTTTTTGGGATCACTCTATAGTTCCATTAGCCTAGTTGAATCAGTCTATGTCTTCATTCATACACATGACACACTCCGCACGTTATTGGCGGAAACCTTCCTATTGTTTTTTGCATGATTGTATCTTATACTAGGTACTATGACTATTTCAGAATTTGCCGACACTATCAGATCAAATATAGAAACGGTGTTCTTGGGAAAGACCGCGGTTATCGACATGGTACTCGCGGCTTTTCTTGCGCGGGGTCACGTACTGCTGGAAGACGTACCCGGTACCGGCAAGACCATTCTGGCGCGCGCCTTTGCCGGAAGTCTTGGATTGAGTTTCTCCCGCATCCAATGTACGCCTGATCTGCTTCCCGCAGACATACTCGGCGTTTCAGTATGGCAGCAGGAGGAAAAGGGCGGGCGCTTTGTGTACCGCAGAGGTCCTATCGTCAACCAATTTGTACTGGTTGATGAAATAAACCGCGCAACGCCGCGCACCCAATCGGCGCTCCTTGAGGCGATGGCGGAGGGACAGATAAGCGTTGAGGGTAAACGTCTGAAACTGCCGGAACCGTTCTTTGTACTTGCTACGGAAAATCCGGTTGAATTCGAGGGAACGTTTCCCCTTCCTGAAGCGCAAAAGGACAGGTTCTTGCTTTCCCTGCCTATCGGCTACCCTGATCTGGAAGCGGAAAGCCGTATGCTGGAACATCAGCGGCGCATAACGCATCCGGTTATGGATATACGACCGGCGGTACAAGCCGCGGATATAGGTTCACATGCCGCAACGCTTCAGGAAGCGGTAAGTCAAATCCATGTTGAACCGGCGGTAAAAGCATATATGTTGGCGCTCATCGACGCGACCCGGCAGGAGCCGAGACTCCGCATCGGCATATCGCCGCGTGGAAGTCTGGCGCTCTACCGCGCAAGCCAGGCGTTGGCGGGCATACGGGGACGCGATTACGCGATACCCGAAGACGTCAAGGAAATAGCGGCGCCTGTGTTCCGTCAAAGGATGCTGCTTTCGCCGGAAAGCATTGTGCGCGGCGTGCTTCCCGACAGAATAACCGAAAGCATACTCGACCGCATACCCATACCGGAATACAAATGAGCCGCTCAACGTTAAAGGTTAGCGTTGAGCTTCTTGTTTCACAGCCCACACGTAGACCGATAGAGCAAGCTCTATGAGAGCAAAGCTCTACCAATCAGGCGCAGTGGACGGACGCTGTAAGTCCGAAGTCTCCGCTAGCGGCGTTACGTATCGTTATCGCTACAAGCTAATGCTGGACGCCGACCCTTTGTAACTACCCCGCCGGTATACCGCACTTGCCGTTTCATCCGCCTTTCACTACAATACCTCTTGTGATCAAAACATACGCGCTTGTGGGAGAGAGCGGTACCGGCAAGAGTTTTCAGGCGAAACTCGTTGCCCAGAAATACCGTATCGACCTTGTTATTGACGACGGGCTTCTCATTAAAGACAACCGTATTCTGTCAGGGCGTTCCGCAAAGCAAGAAGCCTCATTCCTTGCCGCGGTAAAAGTAGCGCTCTTTGATGATAAGGCGCACCGTGATGATGTCGCCAGAAAACTGCTGGTGGAAAAATCACGAAAGATACTCATTATCGGTACGTCTGAAAAGATGGCGAACAAGATAGCGATACGGCTGCAGCTTCCGCCCCCTACAAAGATCATCAGGATAGAGGACGTATCTTCACAATCGGATATTGAGAAAGCCATCAGGATACGGCGCACTGAAGGAAAACACATCATTCCGGCGCCCAGTATGGAAGTCAGACAAAATTATCCGAATATTTTCTATGAAGCCATAAATATTTTTAAGCAGAAGAGAATACCAGACGCCATAGGCGCTATTCCCAAAATGCACGAGAAGTCGCTGGTAAAGCCTTCGTATTCAAAACCCAACAAGATTCCTATTTCAGCCGAAGCCTTGAGTGAAATGGTTATCAACTGTATCGAGGAGTACAATCCGCATATTCTGCTTAAAAGAGTCATGGTAAAAGAGAGTAAAGAAGGCTATCATCTTGTTGTCACTATTGACGTGCCGTACGGCATACAGCTAGGCAGCAATATGTACGCAATGCGGCAATATATAATAGATAATATTGAACGGTTTACCGGCATTCTCATTGAAGAAATAAATATTATCATTGATAAGATTATTAACAATGACTGATGAGACACCGCTAGAGACGGATTCATACCCTCTAGTCCCGCCGCCGCTGAAAGCGCCGCAATCCGTCCTTCTGATAGTTTTTTAGCGTATTAATACAGTGAATGTTGACAACGGCGCTATTGTGTGATATATTATTTCGTATGAACATGTCTATAAAACGTTCTAAAATAATAATGAAAACAACAAGACGCTGCGCCGCAGCAGGCGGATTTATAGCCGTTTTCGCTTACGATCCCCCCCCCCCCCCCGGACAGATCGCGTAAGAAGTAACATACGTAAAACGCCGGACTCCGGCAGGCGCGCCGTATTCAGCGGCGCTTCTCTTATAACTAATTCACATACATTTATATCACCGCGTACGCCATGCTCCGCACAGCGCGTTCATGTCTTACGCCGGCTTTCTCTATTCGGGAAGTTCCTAGGTCGGATGCGACATTCCAGCCAAAGCAGAAAAACAGAACGCGCCAAGCCTTTGAATCCGAACCTCCTTTCCCATTCGGGAGACAGAATAAGACGTTTCTGGGACGAAGCGGGCAAACGGCGGGGGGCATGTATAGGCGATCATAGCTTGGAAATATGGGGGAATATGATCGCGGAAGCGCGGCTTTGCGGCGGCGTTTCTTGTTTTGCGCCGATAGGCGGATGCGCCGTCAGAAACGGCGGCGCTTGATAGTGGATACAGCCGCGTTGCGGTTGCTATAGATGGAAACAGCCCCCACGGGCACCGGCTTCCTTGGCGGGTATTTCGTGCGTACCGGAGGGCAAGTTCCACACAAATTTTTTCTATAGGAGAGAAATAGTATGCGTAAAAGAGCATATTTTTTCAAGAGGATGGGGCTTACAAGCCTCGTATGCGGATTGGCGCTGGCAGGAGCGCTGATTAGCGGCTGCGATACGTCGGGCGGCAAAGATGATGAGACCACATACACCGTGATCTTCAACAGAGGAACGGGAGCGTCTGGCACAGCGCCGGTGAGTCAAGAGGTTAGCAAGGGGGCGAGCATTACTCTGCCCGGGCAGGAAACTATGACTGCGCCTTCCGGAAAATCCTTTGCGGGGTGGAAGACCAGCGAATCGACCTATGCGGCGGGTGCGAGCGTTACGATCAACGCGAATACCACGTTTACCGCACAATGGACATTGTACGGCAACTTTTATAACTACCCCGCCGGCAGGGTAGACGCCAACAATGGCAGACTGACTATCACGAACAGCACAGCAAGCGAGGTACTACTATTCATTAGTACTGCGGAGGCGTCTAACTACATCGGTTCCGTCGGTTCTCTGAGCAACGTTAAGGTGAGACTGCCGGAGGAAAAGTTTTACACCATCGTAGCAGTGGACAAGGAGAACTATGAGGAGCAGACAGCGCAGGCATCCCAGTTCAACGTCCTTACGTATTACTCAAATACCCAGCCTTACACGATAACGGTTTCTCCTTCAAGCACCTATGGCGGCGGTACGTGGATATTTAACAACAATAGCGGCTACTGGGTACAGATTAAAAAGACGGATTTGACCGAAAACTACGCGGTCATAGCGCCAAACGCCATACGGGTATCTATACCGATTGCCTTGAATACCCCGTACGATTATTTCGTCTACTTTTCTAAAGAATTGAAGTATGGCGGGAAGGTAGTCGCGCTGGTGGAAACAACGGATCGTTCTCAGGCGAACACCGCGATAGTAACCAATGCGGCTGAGCCGTTTACCACCATAATCCAAAATGTCAACGCTGAGTCGACTACCATTAAACCGGCGGTACTGGTGAAGAACAACAGCAACAAATCGATCAGAATATATTACGCTAATTCACAGAAGACCAACGGAGCCATAGGCGCTGATTTCGTTATTGGCGGCGGAAAGAGCGAGCTGATAAGTGGTTTTGAAACCGAAGATAGCACTACCAGCATTAATTTCAGTGCTAATGCATGGGAGAACAACAAGTTTGTTCCAATAGAAATGTTCATGCAGGCGAACAAAGTATATGAAATCACTATCCCCGCTAATGAGAACGCAGCGGAGATAACCGTTACTGAAGTTGACGCAAGCAGGTACTACAACTAACTGAGCTAACGGATGGCGGGACGGGCAAACTCGCCGTTCGTCCGCCTGTGGACGGCGCTTGCGTTTATTAGAGGGCGGTTTCAAATGCGGAACTGCCCCTTATCTTACATCAAAAATAAGGAGAAGATTATGAAAGGAGAATTTATTGGAAAGCTGGTCATGGTGGGACTCGCAGCGGCGGTTTTACTTGCCGCGTGCGATAGCGGTGGAGGCGATTCGGCTGTTACCTACACCGTAACGTTTAGTGCGGGGGACGGAAGCGGCGAGCCGCCTACAACCCAGACAGCCGTCGCAGGAACAGTCATTACTCTACCCGGAATGGGAAGCATGAGTGCGCCTTTCGGGAAAATCTTCGCCGGCTGGAAAGCGGACGATGACCCCTATCAAGAAGGCGGGTCATATACGGTCAATACGGATGTTACCTTCACAGCTCAGTGGATTGAAGACGGCAAAACCTATGTATCTTTTACGAATCTGGAACAGTTTCCCGTGAGTATCTACAAGGATGCCGCCCGGCTTACGGAAATTGCGCTTGTGCCGGCGTCCGGAACGATGAATATTGAGTCCGAGCCAGCGCCGAATGGAGCTACATTTTATTCGCGTTTCCATGTTTCCGTTGACGGGCTTGAGGTCTTTACTCAGGATGCGCCGGCGATTACGGTTCGGGTGGACGCGCACAGAATCACCACAATAACGATACCCCGCATAACTGCTATTACCACTACGATTGCGTGTATTAAGATAGACAACCAAAGTATCTTTTCTCTCACATTGACTCAGGGCGGAGTGGAATTGCGACCGCAGGAAGGCGCTTCAACTATCCTGATGCCGCAAGAAAACGCGGTGTACGCGGTACAGGCAGGCAATACATCCGGCTATGCCTTCATGCAGAATACGAGCAATCCGATTGTCTTCTCTCAAATCATAAGCGAGTTTCAGGGGGGTAAGGTGTATATGTTCCGCTACAACGGCGCGGCGCTCGTCTTGACCGGTGTAGAGGATGTGTTTGGAACGCCCTTTGATCTCGTCTTTACCGTTTCAACAGCCGCCGAAATGGCGGCAGTCCTTGCTTCCGTTTCGGCGGACTTGAACTGCGCCATACAGATCGCACAAAGCTTCTCATCAGGACCGGTAAGCCTTTCCCGCAGCATTACGATTCAGAGCAGCAATTCAGGAGAGAAAATAATCACATTGACCGGAGGCGGTTCGCTCTTTACTGTGGGAGACGGAGTAACGCTAACGCTGGGCGCAAATGTTACCTTGCAAGGACTAACCAGCAACACGGCTCCGCTGGTAACCGTGAACAGCGGAGGGACGCTGGCAATGAACGCCGGCTCAAAGATCAGCGGCAACACCACGTCATCCGCCGGCGGCGGGGTGCATGTAGCCGGCGGCGGGACGTTTACGATGAGCGGCGGGGAAATCAGCGGCAACTCCGCTTCGTCCTCCGGCGGCGGGGTGTATGTAGCCAGCGGCGGCGCGTTTACCAAACAGACGGGCGGTACTATTTACGGGTCGGATGACGCGAATACTTCCTTACGGAACACCGCTTCTAGCGACAGCTATGGTCATGCGGTCTATGTCGCTGCTTCTCCGGCAAAAAAACGCAATACGACGGTGGGTTCCGGCGTTACATTAGACAGCGCGGTAAGCGGCGCGGCGGGCGGTTGGGCGGATCCATTGCCCTCTAATCTCCTCACGCTTAACGAGTCATTAACGTGGATCAGCGATAACGCAACGGGAGGCGATGCGTATGCCATTACCCTAAATGCCAACGAGACCATCACGCCCGAGACGCTTTCATATAGTGGAAAAACCGTCAACATTACCATCACCGGCGGTTCAACGGAGCGGACAATTAGTTTAAGTTCAACCGGTTCGCTTTTTACCATAGGAAGCGGCGTTACGCTGACGCTGGGCGCAAACATTACCTTGCAGGGGCGGTCAAGCAATACGGCTTCGCTGGTTGTGGTGAGCAGCGGAGGGAGGCTGGTAATGAACGCCGGCTCGAAGATCAGCGGCAACTCCACGTCGTCCCATGGTGGCGGGGTATATGTATCCGGCGGGACGTTTACGATGAGCGGCGGGGAAATCAGCGGCAATACCGCCTCCTCCTACGGCGGCGGAGTGTATGTATCATACGGCGGGACGTTTACCAAGCAGACGGGCGGTACCGTTTACGGGTCAGACGCAAGCGCCACGCTGAAAAACACCGCCAGCGGTACTAGTTACGGTCATGCGGTCTATGTTAGGCACTGTTAGCAAAGATAGACAAAAGGGGAAAAACAGGATAAAAAGGAGGCGTGGGGGAGGGAAAAAATGGGAAGGGATAAACGACTATACCCAATAAGCGAGGAAAAGTTCA
>JAISMJ010000066.1 GCA_031276815.1 Treponema sp. | reverse complement strand
TGAACTTTTCCTCGCTTATTGGGTATAGTCGTTTATCCCTTCCCATTTTTTCCCTCCCCCACGCCTCCTTTTTATCCTGTTTTTCCCCTTTTGTCTATCTTTGCTAACAGTGCCTAACGATTACAGAAGAAAAAGTTTATATAAATACACAAGAGTTAGAAAAGACGCAGAAATCGTTAAATCTAGCTTCTAATAAATTATTAAAAGCGCAAACGCTTATAAAAGCACTCCAATACGTTTATAATAAATATTCCGCAGAGCCTACCGTATCTAATAAGATCAAAAAAGATGAAGAACTCACTATCAATGAAGCTGATGAGTTTCTGTCAACTACCGTCAAATTGAAATTCAATTTAATGGATATTAGAGAATTACGAAAACGTTATAACCAAAATGAGAAAATAATTAAAGAATTATTGATAAAATACAAAGACCGTTATACAACAAAGGCGAATCTAGCCATCTATAACCTTATGGTTATTGCCCTTGAAGCGGAACTGCAAAACATACTGTATAATATGAAGTTTACAAAATTAGAGAAATCCATACAAGATGTAAGAGCGATGACAAATAAATATCAAAAAATAGCGGCGGATGGCAATCAGAGTATTGCGCCAACCGTAACAAAGTTTATTGGAGAAATAGAATATCTTTTTATTGAAGCTATCAAGATAGAATATGAATACTACATAAAACAAGAACGTATAAAAGAAGAGCAACGAGCTATTCGGGAACAAATGAAATGGGAAACCGCGGAACGAAAAAGACTTGAGGAAGAGCAAAAGAAAATAGAACGCGAGGAACAAAAATACAAAAATGAAATAGAATCGGCGCAATCAAAGCTCCAAGACACTACAGATGCGCTAAAGATAAAGCAACTGCAAGATTATATAGAAAAACTTCAAGCGCAGATGGGCGGCATAGAGGAAAAAAGAGAGAAAATCGCAAAACTTCAATCTGGATTGGCGGGATATGTGTATGTCATAAGCAATCTGGGTTCTTTTGGGGACAGCATATTCAAAATAGGCATGACAAGACGTATTGAGCCGCAAGAAAGGGTAAATGAACTTGGAGGCGCGTCTGTTCCATTTAGGTTTGATGTTCACAGTTTTATATATTCTGAGAATGCGCCTGAACTTGAAACTAAAATTCATAGACACCTACACAGCAAACGAGTGAATAAAATCAATTTACATAAAGAATTCTTTTATGCAACGACTGATGAATTAGAAGAACTTGTTTATTCATTAGAGCCGACCGCAAAGTTTAATAGGACAATGCTTGCGGAGCAATACTATCAAAGTATGGCAGTGGACGAGGTACCGGAAAGTGTGGATATGAATAATGATGAAGATGATGAGGACTTAGATGATTAGATTGAGGTATGCTATACTCATAAACAGAAAGTTTAGCCGCTGATGAAATTAAAGTAATTGAACTATATCGCTCCTTGTTATCGGAGAACCAAAAATTCGCTTCAAGAATTATTGAAGACTTATTAAAAACACAGCAAGCCCTAGCCAACGAAACGTCGGGTCAAGATACATTTACAGCAGGACTATACAGAAACGCCGTTTGAAAAAAAGGCAAGTTAGAGGGTTGGCGGCTTGTTGGCAATGTGTGGATACCGCCCCCGGATTTCTGGGAAAACAGGTAGCCGAAGACTTACGGTGTCCGCGCCGGAAGTGGTAAGAAAAATAAAGAAGCATTAAGAGCGCGGTATTTGCAATAAAAATAGGATTAGTGAAAAAACATTCTCAACCAAAACAGTTATCCGAATTTAATGTACATGCTGCCCCTCAATCGTTTGTTTATATTTCTGATAAGGCATAGAAAGCAGCAAGTGGCGGATTGCGCTGCATGACGGCAAAATAAACGCGCGATAAACAAAAGATTGAGGAATTAGCGAAAGGTAAGGGAGAGAGGGCATTGAGGGAAGGACTGCTGCAGTATCTCCAATGCCGAGCTATTTTTGATGCTGCTCCCCCATGCTCCAAAACCTCCGGCTTTTCCGCTACCCTATAACTCCTTACAAATGACCGAAGACTTTTTCTTTTTGTATAGAAAAATGATGTGTTTAGTAGAGAGACTAGTTGCTTTTCATTTTCCAGTCTTGCTTGGTCAAGATGTCTTTTTCAAAAGTACGTTGATTGTACAAGTTGTTCTATTCCGTCATTGTACTACATCTATGGAGCAATACTGATGGCAATATATCGGCATCATAGTATTCGTTGATTGAATTACAGGACTTGATTTTATCATTATAATTATATATGATATAAATATAGGATGGGCACAGAATTGGAGAGGGAGGAATGAGCGAGCTTTTATCACGTCTTCAATTATCGCGTGATGTTTCGTACGATGGGTTGGTCGCGGTAAGTGATAATCCGCCCAATAATATACCCCTGGCAGAACAGCGAATTATTAAAGATGTCTATAAAATCAATGATCGGATTGACTATGTATTTTTCAAACGGTTTAATAATAATGAAATCATAAACTCGCAGCCTATTGCCTATGTGATAGAAAATGATTTCGGTAAATTAACCGATAAACAATTGAGTAAACTCCATCATGCCCTTTGGCTGAATGGGACTGTTCCGCTTTTATATGTCGATTGCCATGATCACGTTGATATTTTAAGTTGTATATCAGAACCGGTATCGAATAAAGTCAGCAAATGGGAATATCGGCCATTGGAAAAAATATTTTCCACGGCAGAAGACATTGACAAACAAATTAAAAGGTTCTCCGCCGAAAGGTTGTCCGATGGCACATTCTGGGATAACGAGAACAATAAGAAATTTGTCAATATAAATAAATCGGCTCATAAAGTATTGATTGAAAAAGTAAAATATGCGGATAAAAAAATTGACGGTGGAAACAACCCTGTCGCCCGTCGGTTGCTTCTTCTCTCCTTGCTTATCAAATATCTTGAAGACAGAGGGGTTTTTAGCTATGAGCCTCATTTCTTTAAGGAATACTATAAAGATGCAAAATCATTTTATGATGTTCTTAAAAATGCCTCCGTAAACCAAATTGAAGAAATGTTCAGAAAATTAGAAGGAAAATTTAATGGCGATATTTTTTCGGTGGTAAGAAAAAAAGGCGAATCTATAACAAAGGAAATACTTCAAAAGGTGGCCGATGTTGTCCGGGCCGATAGTGACGAGACAGGGCAATTATACTTTTGGGATATTTATAATTTTGAGCATATCCCCGTAGAGGTTCTAAGCCATATTTATCAATATTTTGCGGATAAAGAAAACGGGGCGGTATTTACACCTATATTATTGGTAAATTTAATGTTGGATCAGGTAATGCCATTAATGCCATTTAGCCAAATAAGTGGAAATGAAAAAATATTTGACCCGACATGCGGATCGGGGATTTTTCTTGTTTCGGCTTTTCGGCGTTTGGTTTATATAAACGAAAGGAAAAACGACAATAAACGACTTACCCCAAAAGACCTTGTACAATTATTAAAAAAGACTATCTTTGGCGTTGAATTTCAGGAAGAAGCTGCACATATTGCCTGTTTTAGCCTTGACCTGGCTGTTTGCGATGCTTTACGGCCCGATATTATTTGGAAGGAATTGCGGTTTGAAAAACTGATAGATCATAACATTTTTATAGGTGATTTTGCCTCGCGGGGAAAAGATGCGTTAAAGGCAAGCGGTTCTGCGGGCTTTGATATTATTTTAGGCAATCCGCCGTTTAAATCGGCGCTTACAGATTCCATAAAGCTGGATATAGCTCAAAGTAATTGGCCCACCCCTCCTGACAATCAAATGGCCTACTATATATTAATGGCAAGTATAAAACACTATATCATTGATTCAGGCAAGCTATGCATGATACAACCTTATGGTTTCTTGTATAATAGCCAGATGGCAAAAATGAGAAGCGAGTTTTTCAGCGATTACACGGTTGATAAAATTCTTGATTTTATCTCAATAAATGGGCTTTTTTATGGGGTTAATACAAAAGCAATAGCCGTGCAGGTGCGGAATGTAAAACCCGGCAATAAACACATGATAAACCATTTGACTTTTCGCCGGACTATTGCTGTGCAGGAACGAATTTATTTTGAGATTGATTATTATGATTATCATTATGCATCCCAGGAAGATGTTGTTGACGAAAAGTTTACATGGAAAGCCAATCTGCTGGGCGGCGGGCGGTTGCAGCAATTGGCAAAAAGGCTTATAGAAAATTATGACACTATAAATTATATTCTTAAAAAAAACAAGTGGGACGTATGTGAGGGTTATACTGTTGGAAATGGTGAAAATAAAGTAGGTTTTTTAAAGGATATGCCCCTACTCACAGTAGACGCATTTCGTGATTCTAGACTTATTAAGGAGTTTTTTGGAAAGGTGGATGTTGATGCAATTGAACGGCCGAGAAAACCGACAATGTATCAACCTCCGCTAATTGTGATGCACAAGAAAGATGCATTAAATATAGCCTTGTGGACGGAAGGGCCTCTTGCATATAAGCATAATTTTGTTGGTATTAAAGCTCCGGAATCGCAAAAAAAAGATATGGAGTCTTTTTTTGAAAAATTCATAAATATAAAAGAAAAATACTTGCGGGCCATGTTAATATTGCTTGGATCTCAGACATTAACAGGGCACTCTACGGCAGCATTATCAAAAGATATTTTTAACTTGCCTTGGCCAAATGATGATTTTTGTTTACTCCCCTGGGAAAATGAGCTGCTTGATGATGTTCGGGACTATATGGCTGAATATATCAGGTTAGGTCAAGACTCAAAGCTATTAAAAAGTTTACCGACCGAAGCAAATCTAAGAAATTATTCAGATACTTTCTTGCGGATTATTCACAACGCTTATCCGAATATGAAGCTAATGAGAAATTTGGAATCTGACAATTTGGTTTTGATTGCTTTTTCATTCTCTGATAAAGAAGACCCCTTGCCCATTCTGAACGATCCTTATTGGGCTGATGAACTACAGTCGCTGATGACGAAAGAACAGAGCTATTCTTTGCGTACCCAACGGATAGTACGAATATTGACCGGCAATACGGTGATAATTATCAAGCCAAACAAATTACGTTATTGGATACGATCTGTGGCAATCAGGGACGTTGACGATATTTTAACCGCGATATTGCGGGGGAGGGAAAAAGATGCTCCCCTCCTTTGACTACCAATCACGTGGCGATGAATTTGTTCATAATATCATCATTTTTGTATATAAACAATTAGATGGATGGCGGGATAATCCAAGACTGCCAACGAGCAAAACTGAGCCTGCATTAAACCCTGATTTGCCAAAATACTTGAATGCGTGTGTCAGTAAAACGGAACTAAATATACAATTTGTACATGAGGAACCACAGGGGAACAGGCGCAGCATAGACGTTTCCGTTTCGTATAATGACACCGCAAAGTATAATGAAATTATCACTGTTTTTGAGTGCAAGCGGCTGCCGCAAACAGAAAAGAATAGAAAGGATGAATATGTTACTGGACATAAACAGATAACAGGCGGAATACAACGCATTAAATTAGAATTACATGGCAAGAGGCACACAGTTGTGGGAATAATCGGATATGTTCAAAAGGATTCTTGTCCTGAATGGCAGGTAATTATTAATAATTGTATTGATAATCTATGTGGAAAACCTGATGAAAACAGCTTGATTTGGGATACTGACGAGCATTTGACAGAAATTGAGTATGATATAGCGCATCGTAAATATCATGGTATTTCCAAGCACACTAGAACTACTGTTCCGGCTGTGATTATCCATCATTTATGGGTAGAGATGACTTCGTAAAATATGAGATGCGGAAGCCGCATACTATATTTGTATGTTCCATGAGCGACCTGTTTCATGAAGAAGTACCGTTCTCATTCATCGATCAAGTGATTAAGACAATCACCGTGACGCTGCGGCACTGGTATCAATTACTGACAAAACGAAGCGCGCGGATGGCGGAATACTTTGAAAGAATGCCTCAACCGATGAGAAAGAACGCGCCGGTAGTCTAAAAACTAAAGGCGCGATGGTTCACCAAACGAGCCTAGCATGGCGCTACTTATTTTTCTATGTTTATCTCCGGTAGCGCATTCACGGCGGCGCGTCTTAATTTGTCGGTTGCCTGCGCGTATTTTGCCACCTGCTTTATGTTTTTATGCCCTAATAGTTTTGCCACCGTATATATTTCCACTCCTTGCTCCAGTTCCCATGTCGCAAATGTTCGCCGCGCCGTATGCCAGCCTACAGGCTTATCTATCCCCGCTTCCCTTTTCCATTTTGTGAGATATTGATTAGTTTGCGATTTTCCCTTTGCAAGCAGCGGGAACACGTAGTCATGCGGCTCATGCTTTTCTTCATCGCGTATTATCTCCCACGCCGTCTCTTTCAATGGAATATATACGGCGCGTCGCGTTTTCTTCTGCCGCTTTATTAATTTGCAACGGCTGTTTTTCTATATCGCTCCATGTCAATGTTTTAATATCGGATATGCGTAAACCCGTGTAACATACAAATAAAAAAGCGCGGCGCACCTCCGCCCCGACAGCGCCGCCAAGCGGCGTATTAGCCAACTTTTGGACTTCTTCAACACTCAGAAAAATTACCTCCGTTTCCGGTTCGCTCAATCCCTTTACGCCATCGGCGGGGTTTTTTAATAGTATATTCTCCCGTACCGCGGCGCGAAGCGCCATACGTATCGCTTTTGAATAATCATAAGCGGTTGTCGGGGATAGAGTCGTCTCCCGCGATAAATACTGCTGGAATGCCTCTATCCATTGCGGGGTAATCTGCGAAAGAGAAACAGCGCCTTTATCGCCAAACCGCTTGAGATAGCGTATACAGCCGGTAATATAATCATTGTTGACTCGTTTTCTTGCGAGGTCTTCGAGGTAAGAGATGAGGTTCTTTTTGCCGACAATCGGGTCTTGTAAGTTCCACGCGCCGGCGAGTAATTGCATTTCACGTTTTGAGCGGCATATATCAGCGAGTCTGAATATTTCACGATTTTGCGCTTTATCTGAAGTTAAAGAGAGATTAAGCGCCTCCCATGTGCGTTTGCCATTGAGATAAATATCCAGATAAAGTTTACCGGATTTTTCTCTTACTTTGACACCCATAGCATATTCTCCTATTCTACAATGCATCTACAAAGAAGTATATAACAAACTCAAGAGAACTGCAAGGAGTAGAAAGACATTTTATGTAAGTATATATAATATAAAGAAAACTAAAAAGAACTCAAAGCAGTAGACAGAATAGTAACTAACGGAACGTTATGCGGCATTGTGGTGGTATTTACAAAACCATTAAAAATGATATACATAATTTATGATTGTAAAATCATCAAATTTTAGAGAAATTTGCACAGGAAACATGGCTCCAAAATTATTATTCCGGAGCAATCATCCAATTTGTAATGGGAAACAGATTAAAGACATAATTTTAGCCGTAAATAACGCAAAAATACAAACAATCATTAACCTCGCGGATACTATTCATTCATTACAGCCGGAACGTTATATATTGTCCTTGGTATAAAAAGATATTTGAAAAAACAATGTTATTGCGCTTAATATAAGCATGAACTTTAATAGTATGGATACTAAATTCAGTAAAAAATAAATGTCGGCTTACTATTTATAGTAGAACATAAGCCGCCGTATTTAATACACTGTGAAGCGGGTATAGCGGGTATAGATAGGACGGGTTTTTTCGGTTGTTTTAGAATCATTTATGGGAACAAAATTTGATGACATTGTAAAAGATTATATGTTATCATTTGTAGATGACCGCGAATACTGTTTGAATGATTACAAGAGCGGATCAAAATTTATAATAGATATATTGAATAATTCCATGTTTGAATCCTACGTTTTGCTTCGGATTTTTGACCAAGGTGTAATACTTGACGGAGTGTTTCAATCCTACTTTGCGGCATAAATGTTACGGTATTATGCCCATTTTTTATTAACAAATACAAAATCCCTTTCGTATCCGCCAAGTTTAGTTAAGGCAATAATCCAGTCAATTAACGCCCGGATACCAAACCCGCCAGCAGTGATAAGTTTGAGAATACCAAACCTTACTTGACCTCTCATAAACCTATCTACATCGATTCCTCCTACCCACGTGAAGACATAATTGTCAATACGTCTTTCCATTTGCTTCCTCCTTAAAGTTTTGGAAAACGCTCTGTTCTTTTTTATGATGGCATAGTCTAAATATAGTGTCAAGCATTTGTCTTTGATTTAATCAAAAAATGTGGGGAAAATGCCGTGAGCTACCCAACGCTAAAGCGATGGGCTTTTTGTTTCACAGACTAAACTTAAACGGACAGAGCAAGCCCTGTCAATCCGGCGGTTTCAGCCCTCAAAGATAGGAAAGAATTACATAAAATTTACCGCAAAGGATTGAATTTAGTAATATAGTGTGGTATACTACATAACCAGAAGGTTTTCAAAATGACGGATATTTCTGGTCGAAAAGTAACAGTCCAAAAACAGACAACCGCGTTGATCGCGGGGGTAACGGCTATCCTCAGTCGTCATCTAACAAACAGAGCGGATAGTGAAATTATATCCGGCGGCGAAAAAAAGAGCGGTAATTATTTCCATACCGTTTTATATTCACGGATCCCCCCCCCCCCCCCAGACAGGCTCGCGTTGTAGGTTCTTGCGGCGGGTCTTTTTTATGCCCTTGTCCCGCGTTCTTGTTTTACAGCATATCATTATTATTCCACAGCATAAGGACGCTATGCTCTAGCGTAACGCTCTTATTCCACAGTACAAGGGCGCTATTCCCTAGCATAACGCTCTTATTCCACAGCATAAAGACGTTATTCCCTAGCGTAACGCTCTTATTCCACAGTACAAGGGCGCTATTCCCTAGCATAACGCTCTTATTCCACAGCATAAGGACGCTATTCCCTAGCGTAACGCTCTTATTCCACAGCACAAGGACGCTATTCCCTAGCGTAACGCTCTTATTCCACAGCATACAAGCGCGGTATCAGTCCGGACGAAACGCCGGAATTACGGATCAAATCCGCATATTATTTTTATTATAAGGAGGTTTGTATGGATTATATTCCTACAAAAGAATCGGAATTTATCGAGTGGAGCGATAATTTAATCACCGTATCCAAGGCAAACAGCAGTGAATGGGGTTTGCCTCAGGCGCAGCTCACGGAGCTTGAAACTCTGCACGTCGAAGTGAAGGCGCTCCATGAGAAATGCAAGACGCCGATGCGCACGCAGCTTGACGTACAGGCGAAAAACGAAAAAAAGGCGGTTCTCAAGAAAAAAGAGCGGGTATTTGTACGCAATCATTTGCAGAACAACGATCTGATGACGAACAACGGGCGGGAGGCGCTGCGTATCCCGATTTATGACAAAAAGCCGACGCCGCACCCCGCTCCGTCCACTATTCCCGAAGTGGAGATTGAGTCGCCCTACCCGCGTATCCTGCATATCAAGTTTAGGGCAGCCCATGCGCCGCGCTGGGGCAAGCCGGCAAACGTCCACGGGCTTGAGTGCCTGTGGGTCATAGCGGAAACGCCGCCGGAGGAAATCGACGATCTGTTACATTCGGCGTTCGCTACGCGCAACCCGCTAGAACTGGTCTTTAACGAGAGCGACCGGGGGAAGCGGGTATACTTCGCGACACGATGGGAAAGCGGCACGGTGAAGAAGGGACGATGGAGCGCTATATACAGCGCGGTTATCCCTTAAACCGGAGCGATGTACCATTACGTACTCGGGCGAGTATTGTAGCGAGAGCCGCATATCCGGCTTGGATAGTGGAGTTGGTCAACATCATGCTTGTGCGGGGAATTGCATACGAGACATCAGCACCGTAAAGTACTGAAATCGACCAAATACCGGATAAAATCGAAACAAAATCACTATGATTGCCTTGAGGTTATTTATAATAAAGAGAACCCCCGCAGTCGGCTATTCTTGGAGGAAGCGACCGGCTGTGAGGGTGCGCTACACGCATTGTCAGTATACCGTGATGTGGACGGAGTTTCAATGCGCGTACCTCTCTTTTGATGATGAGGAGGAAGAGATGAGATGTACATTGTTACTTTCGGGAATACCCGGTATGACGCCGGTATTCGGATTATTTTTATTGGCCGGACGCTTTGACGAGGGCGATGACAGCGGCGGCGCCATCTTGATATCAAGCGGGAGGCATGTATGAGTGATATAAAGATATTTGTCTGCCATACTGCGGGAAAGCAGAGTGAAACGCTTGATGGGACGGTATTTTACAATATCCGCGGCGGCGCAGTTTTTGATAAAGGCAAGAGTGAAACAGATATGACCGGGGATAATACGGGGGATACTATTTCAGAGAAGAACGCTTCTTTTTGCGAATTAACGGTAGCATATTGGGCATGGAAAAATATACATGCGGATTATTATGGACTATGTCACTACCGCCGTTTTTTCTCTTTTAGTGATAAAAAGTTCGATGAAGACATATATGGAAGTATTATACGCGCATATTTGAGTGAAAAAACCAAGCAAGAATTTAATTTGGATGAAAAGTCGGTAGATACGATTAAGGAGAAAATAGAACAATATGATTTTATAGTTGCATCTCCATTTAACACACGGGTAGTACATAAAGCAAATATATATAAACAATATACGGAAATGCCTTATCTTTTTTCAAAAGATATAGATTGCATGATGGATATTGTCCGCGAAAAATATCCGCAATTTGTTCCTGCAATGAATAAATATTTTGCGACACATTTATTTTATCATTGTAACATGTTTATTATGAAACGAGAGCTGTTTAATGATTATTGCACATGGATGTTTGATATTCTGTTTGAGTTTGAAAGACGTACGGATCTTACCGGGTATAACCGGGACTCTTTGCGGACAATAGGTCATTTGGGCGAGCGCTTGCTGGGTGTATATTATTTTTATCTTCAAGAACAAAAAAAGTACCGGTTCGGCATATTTCAGAAAGTACTTATTCAAAACACTGAAAGGATGCTCAAACCCGTTTATTATGAGAATACGGTTCCAGTGGTATTTGCCGTAAATGATTGGTTTATTGCCTATATGTCAACGGTAATACAGTCTATAATAGAAAATGCAAATCCTAAAAGAAATTATTCTTTTTTTGTACTACATCAAAATGTAACGCCGTTTACTATAGATCAGATAAAAAGGCAGTTTGCCGGTCTTTCAAATTTCAGTATTAATTTCATCAATACCGCCCGTTATTTTGAAGATTATACCTTATCTTTAGCAGCCCGTCCCGAATTAACGGTTGAAACTTATTTCAGGCTGGTAATACCTTATGTATTTTCTAGTTACGAAAAAGTCATTTATCTTGATTCAGATACGGTATGTCTTACCGATATAGCGGAGTTGTATGACTATGATATGGGAGAAAAATGGATTGCGGCGGCAAAAGATATATTGGCATGGGCGGATTATTATAAAATACCTGATATTAAACAACGAAAGAAACGGTATGAGAAATTGGGAATAGATCAAGAGAACTATTTTCTTGCCGGAGTATTGGTATTTAATATTAAACAATTCAATAAAAATATCAATTTTCAAGAATTATTAACATTGGCGGCGTCCCGTGACTGGGATTATCAGGATCAGGATGTGCTGAATGTTTTATGCAAAGATAACGTACTGTTTTTGCCTTTAGCGTGGGATTTTGAAAAAAGTTATGATATATCATACTTTCCGGCTGCTTTCAGAGAAGAATATTTGAAAGCCGAGCGTAATCCTAAAATTATTCATTACGCGGCGGGGAACAAACCGTGGATATGGGCTGAAGCGCCGTATTCCGAATATTTCTGGAGGTATGCCGTAAAAACGCCTTTTTGGGGAACGATAATAACCAGGATGATTTGGTGGCTTAAGGCGCCGACTCTTAATAATAAAAGAATCCGTGATATTTTATTTCCTCGCGATTCTCCGCTAGGAAATGCCGTAAGAAAGATGTATAAGATGTATAAATTATTGATACGAAGATAATAATATGAGGAACGGTATACAAGGTACGGATAATGTCGTTATAGATAATAAGGTGGCGTTGGATAATGTTGTATTTGATATTCGAGGCAATGGAAATATGATACACTTATCCGAGAATGTAATTCTAAATGACACATCGATTAGAATCTATGGTAATGGTAATAAAATATATTTGAAAGAGAACATGGCTGTTGAAAGCAATATTATGATTCTCATGGAGGGTAATGAAAATTATCTTGAAATCGGAAAAAAAACGACACTTCTTGCGGTAAACTTTGTTCTGGCAGACGGTTCAAGAATAATACTTGGCGATGATTGCATGTGTTCGTATGATGTTCACTTTAGAACGAGCGATCAACATTCAATCATTGATGGGGGGGGGGGGGGGCGTATAAATTGGGAGAAAGATATTATTATCAAAGATCATGTATGGTTTTGTGCAAACACAAGAATACAAAAAGGTGTAACAATAGCGCATGAAACGGTAGTAGGACTTGGAGCAATAGTAACAAAACCGATATTGGAGCCTAATGTTGTGGTTGCCGGTAATCCTGCAAAAATCGTTAAAAAGAACATAAATTGGTTGCGGGAGCGAATACAAAAAATGGGGGAAGTGATCCACACAGTATGAAGGAGGGGAAAAACAGTACGATTGCGCGTGGTTTAAGGTTATCGAATAAGGGGGCGCTACGGGAAGCGTGATACTAGGCGAGTAGGGGGAACCCGCGAGATACGGACGCTCCCTTTCCGGTACCGGAGAGGGAGCGTCCGCTTTTTATAGCCGCCCCACTGCCGTCAACTACAGCCGCAGCCGCATCGCGCCCGCTTCTTTACGGGGCTATACGTCCGCTCCCGCCCCGCGGGCGTGAAGCGCGTGAGCCGCAAGGCGTTGGTCAACACCGATACCGATGAAAGGCTCATCGCGGCTGCGGCGAATATCGGGTTAAGGAGCGGTCCGCCAAAGAGGTACAAGACGCCCGCGGCAATGGGGACGCCCACCGCGTTATAGCCAAACGCCCAAAACAGGTTTTGCTTGATGGTCCGGATCGTCCGTTTGCTTAACTCAATGGCTGTGGGAACATCCGAAAGGTCTGATCGCATAAGCACGATGTCCGCGGACTCCATAGCCACGTCCGTCCCGCTTCCAATGGCAATGCCGACGTCCGCCTGCGCCAACGCCGGCGCATCGTTAATGCCGTCCCCCACCATAGCCACCGTAACGCCTTCGTCCTGCAATTTCTTTACTTCCGCGGCTTTGTCCTGCGGCAGCACGTCCGCAAGCACGCGGTCAATCCCCACCTGTTTCGCAATGGCGGCCGCGGTCTTTTGGGTGTCTCCGGTGATCATGGCGACCGCAATGCCCATGCGGTGAAGACGCTCGATAGCCGCTTTGCTGGACGGCTTCACCACATCAGCCACCGCTAGTATCCCCGCGCCCGCGCCGTCCAACGCAACGAACACCGGGGTTTTCCCTTCGCCGGCAAGCCGGTCGCTTGCGGCTTCCAGCTCCGTCAGCGGAATGCGCCGCTCGTCCATGAGCTGCCTGTTTCCCGCGAGTACCGTGACGCCGCGTATGACCGCTTCAATGCCGCGCCCCGGCAGGGCGTGAAAGCCGTCCGCGTTATCGAGTTCCAGCCCCTTGCTTCGGGCGTATTGCACAATCGCCTGTCCGAGGGGGTGTTCGCTGCCTTGCTCCGCGGAAGCCGTTATCCGCGCAAGTTCATGTTGCTCCATACCGGAAACCGTAACTACACCGGTAACTTCGGGCTTGCCTTCGGTGATGGTGCCGGTCTTGTCAAAGACAACGGCGTTGATTTTGTGCGCCGTTTCCAGAGCCTCGCCGCCCTTAATCAACACGCCGTGTTCCGCTCCCTTGCCGGTAGCGACCATAATCGCCGTTGGCGTGGCAAGCCCCAAGGCGCAGGGGCAGGCGATAACCAGCACGGAAATGAATACCGTCAAGGCGAATTCAAGGGGTGATGTTCCGGCGGGCGGGACGGCAAGTCCGGCGGAAGCGGCGGCAAACCACGCGATTCCGGCGACAGCGGCGATCACGCAGACGATAGGCACAAAATACCCTGATACGATGTCAGCCAGCTGCGCTATGGGAGCCTTGCCGCCTTGGGCGTCCTCAACCAGCTTGATGATACGCGCCAACGCCGTTTCCCCGCCGGTTTTTTCAGCCCTAAACCGGATCGCGCCGTTGGCGTTAATCGTGGCGGCGTATACCGCGTCCCCCGCCTTCTTGTCAACCGGCATACTCTCTCCGGTGAGCATGGATTCATCAACGGCGGTTTGCCCTTCAATAACAACGCCGTCCACCGGAATTTTAGCCCCCGGCTTCACTACAAGCGTATCGCCGGCTATCACCTCGTCTATGGGGATTTCCTTCTCCTCCCCGTTCTCAATGATGATAGCCGTCTTTGGCGCAAGCCCCATGAGTTTTTTTATGGCTTCGCCGGTTCTTCCTTTGGACGCCGCTTCAAGCGATTTGCCGAGGAGAATAAGCGCGATGATCACGCCGGCGGTTTCAAAGTAGAGCGATTCCACCGCATGCATATTCCCTTGCGCGATTTGTACCGTATTGTAGAGGCTGTACAGCACCGCCGCGGACGTTCCAATCGCGATGAGCGAATCCATCGTGGGGCTTCGATGCGCGAGGTTTTTGAAGCCCGCGGTATAGAACCGGTATCCCGCCGCAATAATGGGGATCACCAAAAACAGTTCCGTCAGCGCATAGGCGAGCGGGGCATGCATGGGCTCGAGCGCTTTGGGAAAGGGAACGCGGAACGGCAGCATCGGCGCCATGGCGATATAAAGCAGCGGCGCGGCCAGTGTAACGGCGATGATGAATTTCGTCCACAGGGCGTTGATTTCCTTTTCCTTGCGGAGCGCGTTCTCGTCCGCTGCCCCTGTTTTGGAGAAATCAAGCGCCGTATATCCCGCCTTTTCAATCGCTTCTTTTATGCCCGATGCCCTAATCACCGCCGGATTGTACGTTACAGCCGCCTTTTCCGTAGCAAGGTTTACCGTAACGCTCTCAATCCCTTTCAATGCGCGGAGCGCTTTCTCAACCCGCGCCGAACACGCCGCGCACGTCATGCCGCCGATGGGGATAGTTACCGCCGCTCCTTGGGGCGCGTCTAGCGCCTGATAGCCAATCTTGACCACCGTATCCTTAATACACGCGAGGGCGCCGGCGTCCTCGTATTCAACAAACAACGTTTCAGCGGCAAGATTCACCGTAGCGGCATGTACTCCGGTCAGCTTCCCCACCGCTTTTTCGATCCGTCCGGCGCACGCCGAGCAGGTCATGCCGCCTATGCGTATCGTCTGATTCTGCATACTCGTATACTCCTTATTATAATATCCCGCGCTTATCAAGCGGTATATTTAACCTCTCCGCCATCGGGCGAATATACCCTTGGCTTCCTTCAAAAACGCTTTAGAAATAATGATGACCGTATCCGTTACCGTTTTATTGTTCTTGAAAATCGGAACCGGATTACAACCGCCGGATCGCGTCTCCACCTGCCCCATGCGGAAACGGTTGCCGCAGTTCTGACAGACCAGCACGGTCCCCTGCTGTTTATAAAACCCTCTGCCGGAACCGTAGCACACCTGACAGGTGTTAAACGCCGTGCGGACAGTTCCGTCCGGCGCTTTTACCGCCAGCACTTCGAGCCGCGTCCCTTCAATATCCACCGGATAAAACACCGCGTTTTCCGTAATGTCCGCGATACGGATGATAAGGTCCTGATCAGCGACCGGCGGCTTGACGGCGTTTAACCGCCCGCTTTGCGCGGCTGCCGGGTGCGACGCGGCGCCACCGCCCATGATGATCGCCGCTAACGCTAACGCGATGCGTTTTCTACAACATATATTCATATTCACTCCTTTAGTATGATTTTCCGCCAACGGCGTATTACTCCCTGCCCTGTTTTCCGCGCCGCAAAAGCATGACAATCGCAATCGCAGCCAGCGGGACTATACAATGCCAATGACTCAGTATCCATTCCATTGCGCCGCTCCTTTGAGACCGTTACGTCTCCGTGTCCTTTTCCTCATACATACCTCTATTAGACTAGTTCGGCTTTCATTACTAGACTAGTTCGAGTTCCGTTACTAGACTAGTTCGGCTTTCAGTATGTTCCCCCAAAGAAGCGTTACGCCATGTTCCGCTTCTTTGACCATATCTCACAGTGTGATATGTAACTCTCCGCCATATATACGGGCAATTTCCCCCAATGTTTTAACCGTTGGATTGGACTTGCGAGGATGCTCTCATCGTTGGCGCCTGATATGACAATTCCAGCCGTTTTGCAATATCCGTCAGGCTTTGCGCTCCTCTGAGCTCCTGAAGCTGAAATGCCGCCGTAATATGATTTGCTACGGTAATAGGATACCCGTTAGTACATACCGGCGCGGGAATCGAAGTACCGTGCGATATGGCGGCTTCTAAACAACCGTCAAGAGCCTCTTTCGCCATGTCAAGGGCTTCCTCTAACGAAAATCCGCAGGTAACAATATTGGTCATGTCGGGAAATTGCGCTATGTACTCATCTCCCTCTTTTTCTACGGTACAGTAATAAACCATCATTCCCTCCTACTTAATTCCCGCTTCTTTCAGTATCCTTTTCCCAAGATTACCAATATCTTTGTTGCCATGAAACGGTACCGGCAGCGGACGATGATCGGCTTTAACAAATATATGATGGGAGCCTTTTATTCTGTCTAATACCCATCCATTTTTCTGCAACTTCTCTATAACGTGTTGAGCCGTCATAGAGAGATAATGCAATATAGAAATTGTATTGTCAAGAAGAATGTAACTCTCTTGTTTCCACCGCCGCCCGCATCAAGCGTGTCCGATATTTTACGACTTTCATTACTAGACTAGTTCGAGTTCCATTACCGGACTAGTTCGAGTTCCGTTACTAGTACTAGTTCGGCTTCCGTTACCGGACTAGTTCGGCTTTCATTACTAGACTAGTTCGGCTTCTGTTACTAGACTAGTTCGACTTCCATTACTAGTACTAGTTCGGCTTCCATTACTAGTACTAGTTCGAGTTCCGTTACTAGACTAGTTCGGCTTCTGTTACCGGATTAGTTCGACTTTCATTACTAAACTAGTTCGGCTTTCAGTACTAGACTAGTTCGGCTTTCAGTACTAGTACTAGTTCGACTTCCGTTACTAGACTAGTTCGACTTCCATTACTAGTACTAGCTCAGCTTCCATTACTAGTCTAGTTCGAGTTCCGTTACTAGACTAGTTCGAGTTTCATTACTAGTACTAGTTCGACTTCCGTTACTAAACTAGTTCGACTTCTATTACTAGACTAGTTCGACTTCCGTTACCGGACTAGTTCGGCTTCTGTTACTAGTCTAGTTCGACTTTCATTACTAGTCTAGTTCGATCTCCATTACTAGTCTAGTTCGACTTCCGTTACTAGTCTAGTTCGATCTCCATTACCGGACTAGTTCGGCTTCTGTTACTAGTCTAGTTCGGCTTCCATTACTAGTACTAGTTCGACTTCCATTACTAGTCTAGTTCGGCTTCCGTTACTAGTCTAGTTCGAGTTTCATTACCGGACTAGTTCGGCTTCCGTTACTAGTCTAGTTCGACTTCCGTTACCGGACTAGTTCGGCTTCTGTTACTAGACTAGTTCGGCTTCTGTTACTAGACTAGTTCGAGTTTCATTACTAGTCTAGTTCGAGTTCCCGAACTAGTCCGGTTCGGCTATTATGCTTGAACTTCAAACTCAGCATCGCTTACAATATCACGCGGCGCTTTTAAGAGGATCGCGCTGGTACTGAACTGGGTGCGGACCTTGAGGCGGTACGTTCCGGCTGCCAACGCCGGAACGCGGGCGATCACTTCCGCAGCTCCGTTCTTTACCAATTTATGCGTTACCTTGAATTCCGCGCTTTCAGTGAAGAAGTAGACCCCGCATGACGTATCCTCTCCGGCAACCTTGATCTTGTCTCCGTTGATGATGATGTCTTCATCGGGAGTAATCAAGTGGTTGATAGAGCCTGAAAACGTATCCTCGACTTGGGTAACGTGTCCTTCCACATCCGCAAGCCCGCGCAGATGTATCTGCACATGAGACGCCAGATCGCGCAGGGGTTTTAGGGCGCGGAAGCCGAATTCTATCTTGTGGACCTCCGGATTGACAGGGTCGTGGAGGCTTGAGAACGTGTTGCTGATCTTGGGATATATCCCGGTATAGCCGTTTTCAATGGCGAAGCCGTCCGTAAGCTGGTATGCGGCTTCAACAAGATAGGCTTTTACCGACCTGACCAAATCCGCATAGGGGATGGTAACGCCCCCGCGCTCAACGGCGGCGGCGCACACGTTCTCCACGCTGAGCGGGGAGCCGGTTTTAGAGCGGGCTATGTATTTACCCGGTATAGCGGGTAAATGGTTGGGGTAGAGATAGACGTCTATCTCATGGGTAACGAGTTCTTTTTCTGCTTCATGATCAATCATGATATGCTCCTTTTGTTAGGGCGAAGCCCTTTTTTGCGTAATGAAACGCGCTTGTTTCAAAACAAGCGCTAGTATACCGTATGATGCGGTTGATATGCAAGGGTATGCGGCGGCGGTTTCACGGGTCGCGCGCGATAGAGGTAGGGACTCCATCCAGTACATCGGCGCACAGGCTCTAAAACAGTCGCTTACTTTGCGCTTTTCGCTTTTGAATAGAGATCGAAGGCTACTGCCGCAAGCAGTACAAAGCCCTTAATCGCCTGCTGCCAGTCGGTACTAACCCCCAGTATTGACATGCCGTTGTTCAGAACGCCGATAAAGAGCCCGCCGACCACTGCCCCAATGATGGTACCAATACCGCCCGATACCGCCGAACCGCCCACATAACAGGCGGCGATAGCATCCATCTCGAAGTTTTGACCGGCTTTCGGCGTAGCCGCATTAAGACGGGCTACAAAAACCAAGGCGGCAATGGAGGCAAGAACCGCCATGTTGGTGTATATCCAGAACATCACCCATTCGGTTTTGACCCCTGAAAGTTTCGCCGCTTTCGCGTTACCTCCCAATGCGTAGATATGGCGGCCTTGAACCGTCCGCGTGGTAACAAAGTGATACCCCGCAATAAGAATACCCAGCACAACGAGTATATTCGGCAACCCCCGGTAGAGGGCGAACACAACCGTAAAAGCCATGAGCGATACGGCAATAGCGGCAAGTTTTGCTATCCAGACGCCGCGGGGTACGAGGTCGAAATTGTAGGACATTTGCTTTTTGCGCGTACTGACTTCGTGTACGATGATGAATGCGACGATCGCCAGCCCGATGACAATGGAAAAAAGATGGAGCGTCGAGCCTCCTATGGTAAGCCCGCCGAGAATATCGGGAATGTAACCGGAGGATATAACCTGAAACTCTTTCGGAAACGGCGCCTTGGTCTGTCCTTGCATGATAACCTGACCAAGCCCGCGAAACATCAACATGCCCGCCAGAGTCGCGATAAAGGGCGGAACATGCACAAAAGCAATCCAGAACCCCTGCCACATGCCGATTCCCGCTCCAATGACGAGGGCGACGAACATAGCCAGAAAAGGATTGAGGTGCATATCCACAATCATCACCCCGCACACCGCCCCTACAAAGCAGACGATGGAGCCGACCGAGAGGTCAACATTGCCAGTAAGGGTACACAACAGCATCCCCACCGCCAAAATAAGTACATAACTGTTCTGTAGCACGAGGTTCGTCAGGTTCACCGGACGAAAGAAAACGCCGCCGGTCAGGATACCGAAAAAAATCATCGCTATCACCAGAGCGATGACCATACCGTACTGCCGCGCATTTTTTTTTAACAGTGAAAATATGTTATTCATGGTAGTCTCCTTTAATTAGACAGAATATGTCCCATTATCTGTTCTTGAGTCGCGGTTGTGCCGTTCAATTCAGCGGTAATCCGCCCCTCGCTCATCACATAAATCCGGTCGCTCATGCCGATAATTTCAGGCATCTCGCTGGAAATAAGAATACAGGCTATGCCTTGGGCTGCTAAATCATTGATAATCGTGTATATTTCATGCTTCGCCCCCACGTCGATACCCCGCGTCGGCTCGTCCAGAATGAGGACGCGAGGGGCAGAGAAGAGCCATTTCGCCAGTACCACCTTTTGCTGGTTGCCGCCAGACAAGTTCCCCGCAAGCTGTAGAATGGACGGCGTTTTGATATTGAGTTTTTTGCAGTAGGCTTCCACCGCGCGAATCTCTTCATGTTCATTCACAACATTGCCGCGCGCTATGTTCTTTAGTTTTGCCAGAGTGGTGTTTTCTTTTATTGATTCAATCAGTACCAATCCGTACTCTTTCCGGTCTTCGGTTACATAAGCAAGCCCCTGCTCAATCGCCTTATTGATGGAGTTCAAGCTTACTTCTTTTCCATTGATAAAGAGTTGTCCGTCAATATTCACGCCGTAATACTTGCCGAAAATGCTAGTAGCCAGCTCAGTACGCCCGGCTCCCACAAGACCGGCTAGCCCCACCACTTCCCCGTCCCGCACGGTGATATTCACGTTGTCCAACTTCTTTCGTTCGGGATCGTCAGGGTTGTAAACTATCCAGTTCCGTACCTCAAACACCACCTCGCCGATGGGGTTGTTCCGTTTGGGAAAGCGGTCGGTGATTTCCCGCCCCACCATGCCCTTGATGATACGGTCTTCACTGATGGACGCCCTGCCTTCCGCATCCCGCTCCACCTTCAGGGTTTCAATCGTTTTGCCATCCCGCAGAATCGTGATGGTATCCGCCACCGCCGCCACTTCATTGAGTTTATGGGAAATCAGTACCGAGGCGATGTTGTGTTGGTCCCGCAGCTCCCGCAAAATCTGAAGCAAGTGTTCGCTGTCATTCTCGTTGAGCGCCGAAGTCGGTTCGTCCAGAATCAGGAGTTTTGCGTTCTTCGCTAGCGCCTTGGCAATCTCCACAAGTTGCTGCTTACCCACTCCCAGCTTGTTCACCGGTATATTGGGGTTCTCACACAGCCCCAATTTCCGCATATAGATAAGTGCGTCATCACGTGTTTTATCCCAATTAATGATATTGTGTTTTGCCCGCTCATCGCCCAGAAAAATATTTTCCGCTATCGAAAGATAGGGACTCAATGCCAATTCCTGATGAATAATCACAATACCGGCCTTTTCACTCTGTTTGATGTTAGAAAAGACGCACGATTTGCCCTCAAACACGATCGCGCCTTCATAGCTGCCGTGCGGGTATACGCCGGACAGTATCTTCATCAGCGTAGATTTTCCCGCGCCGTTTTCTCCCACCAGCGCGTGTATTTCACGCTGCTTTACCAGTAAGTTGACGGTATCCAACGCCGTTACGCCGGGAAACTTTTTGGTAATATTTTTCATTTCAAGCAATGCGGCTTCGTAAGACATAAACGCCCCCTTAATAGCGGTCACATGATACGGGAAAGAAATAATTAACCGCATAGGACATTGCACAAATCTAATGTTGGGTATGATACCAATTTGCAGTATTAGATATGTAAGGGGAAAAGCTTTTTCCCCTTACCATTGTTTTTGCTTGCGGTTAATGTCCTTCCCCGCTGTTCTTTACAGTCCAACCTCTGCGGCAGTATGATAGCCGGTATCAATTACCGCCGATTTGACGTTGTCCTTGGTTACAATGACCGAATCAAGCAAGAGGGACGGAACTATCTTAACGCCATTATTATAACTCTTGGTATCCAGACCGGTGGGGGTTTTTCCTTGCATGAGAGTATCTACCAGCGTAACGGTGGCTGCACCCAATGCGCGGGTGTCTTTCAGTATGGTAGCGTACTGCTCACCAGCAAGGATAGACTTGACGGAAGCGACGATACAGTCCTGACCGCCCACGATGGGAAGAGGCTTTCCGGGTGCGCTGCCGTACCCGACGGCTTTACAGGCTTCCAGACACGACAGGCTTATCGGGTCGTAGGGAGAGAGAATACCGTTCAGGACCAGATCTCCTGAGTAATAGGCTGAAAGCAGATTTTCCATACGCTTTTGGGCTTCCGCAGCGTCCCAGCGCAGTGTGCCGATGACGGCGCGGTCTATCTGACCGGAAGGCACTTTAAGTACGCCCTTGTCGAAGTAGGATTTTAACTTGTCCATCGCGCCTTGATAGAAGCCGATAGAGTTGTTGTCGTCCGGGGAACCGGCAAACAATTCGATAATCACTGGACGCGCGGTGGTTGCCTGATTGAGTTTGAGACCCGTAATCAGGATATCGCCCATCTGTCCACCGACTTTGTAGTTGTCGAATGACACGTAGTAGTCAACATTGGGAGACTGCATGAGAAGACGGTCATAGGAGATGACGGGAATCTTCGCCGCTGCGGCGTTGGCGAGCTGGTTGGAAAGAGCCGAACCATCAATGGATGCGATGACCAGAACTTTGACGCCCTTGGTAATCATATCATCAATCTGGCGGGATTGAGTGGGAATATCGTCATCCGAATACTGTAGGTCTACCGTATACCCCAACTTCTCCAAGCCTTCTTTAACTGCGGCACCATCTTTAATCCACCGCTCTTCCGACCGCGTAGGCATGACTACACCGATTAAGCCTTTCCCGCTGCTTGGGGATGAGGGGGTGTTCTGGGCATTGCCATTTGCAAACGCCGTTCCTGTCGTAGCAAGCAGCACAATCGCTGCCGCTAACATTCTTTGCACAAACTTCATTTTTTCCTCCAAAATGAAAATAAGATTTATAACTTTGCGTGTTCGTCAACGCATGTTACAATTACATTATATAGTAGGTTTTTCATGCTGTCAACACAAATTTTCAAATTTTTCAAAAAAATTGCATTTTTTGATTGAAAAGCCGTGAAGCGAAGAATCAAATCTACAGTGTGATTGCCTTGCTTTATCAGATTATTTGTACAGTGGCGGGAGGGGCTTATTCAATACGGCTCTTTTTTAATAATACCTATCATGATGAAAAGAGTAGCGGCGGCTCTATAGACGTCAAAGAGCTTGCTTTAGACGCCGCTTTTACCAAAGGTCGTCATGGGAAAGCCGCGCTTGAACGTATGCGCCGCCCTACCATAGAGACGCTTCGTCATCAGCGCGTTACGGATTATTGCTAATCCGCGCTATCTTGCAATGCGCTCCGCTGAAGCGGCTTGAAGTCAAACCGCAGCTTCCGCAGCCTGCGCTATTGTTTCCGCATATGTCGGGTGCGCGAATACGCTGTTTCTGATCTGCTCCGCGGTTATGCCGGCGTTGATGCACTGCACCGCCCATGCGATGATATCCGTTGCGCGGTTGCATACGATCTGGGCGCCGATAAGCGATGTGGTTTCCGCATGAAATACCAGCTTGACAAAGCCCCGTTCCTGCTGTTCAATAACCGCCCTGCCGTTGCCGCCAAAAACGCCTTTACCGGTCATCACCGGAATACCGCGCGCTTTCGCCTCATCAACAGTGAGCCCCGCGCAGGCGATTTCGGGTATGGTGTATACGCATGAGGGAATCGCGCCGAGCGGGGCGGGCGTCTTGCCGGCGATATGGTCAATGATGCGTTCAGCTTGAGCCGCTGCGGTATGGGCAAGCTGCATACCGGCGGTCATGCCGAAGACATGACCGGACGCTATATCGCCGGCGGCATAGATACCGGGGATGTTTGTCATGCCACATTCATTTACACGGATATACCCTCGTCCAGTCAATTCGATGCCGGTACTGAAATCCGAAGAAAAAAGCCCGTCTGTGTCTGGTTTCCGTCCGGTTGCTATCAAGACCGCGTGTGATACGGCGGATTCAAGCGCCGGCGCGGTTGCGTCCGGTACGTGTGCGCCATGGGTAAAGAAACACGACAATGTCCCTTCACCGCTTTTTTCTATTTTTTCAAGCCGCGCATCGGTAATGATACGTACGCCGCGCTTCTTGAGAATCATAGCGAGGTTTTGGCTTATCTCCTTGTCCATGGCGGCTAGGATACGGGGTAATGCCTCGATTACGGTAACGCTGGCGCCGAAATTGCTATAGATAGCGGCGAATTCCATGCCGATAACCCCGCCGCCAATGATTGTCAGAGCGGGATTTTTTTCACGGAACGCGCCGAATAACGCGCCGCTGCCGGAAAGCAGATCATCGCTCGTAAAAACGCCGGCGCATTGAGAGACATCAGTGTCTGATATAGCGCCGGCAGCCGGTATACGCGCGGGAAGCGTTCCGGTCGCAATAAGTACCTGTCGCGCGCGGATGGTTGTACGTTTCCCGCCATCTCCGGACACCGAGACCGTTTTCATGCCGCCGTCAACGGCGCTTTCAATACGCGCGCATCCCCGTTCAAGCCGTACGCCGCTCTTTTCAAGAAATACGGTCTGATTCCTGCGGATAGCGTCCGTAGCGTCCAGAGCGCGCCGGTGAACTTCCGTAAAGTCAACCGAAACAACGCCGGCGTGAACGCCAAGCCATCCGGCTTCCGCCGCTTCACGGCGGAGTAGCGAACTATGCAGCAGCGCCTTTGCCGGAATACAGCCGCGGTTCAAACAGGTTCCGCCTATCAGCCCTTTTTCAACAAGGCACACTGAAAGCCCCCGTTTCCGCGCCTTAATAGAAGCCGCATACCCAGCCGGACCGGAACCAATAACAAGAACATCGAACTCCATTATCTACCTGCCTTACCTTATAACGTGTAATGTATACGTACTAGACACCATATACATAACTGATTTATCACCCATTGTCAACACGGTAAAAAACGGTAAGGCGGAAGGCATCGTGATGAAGCTGTCTCTAAAATCCCAGACAACCCCGTAGGATTTCGTACCGCCCGCGTGTACCGGAGTGAGTCGTGGGAAGGGGCGCAACGGCTGACCCGTCCGTTGCGGAGTCCGATGGGCTTTAGGCTTTAGCCCCGAAGCGTAACAGCCTTGTCAGGCGCAGTAAACATTGCTTTTCAAGATAGTATCGTAACGAACAAAGAACATTGTTCTCACAAAAAACTCCTTTATTCATTATACAGTACATTTTGCTTATCCTTTTTCAATAGGCGTTATAACTACTTTTACAAAATTCCAAGAAAAATCGCGCCTAACGTTACGGCTGTTAGGCGCGGTACATCACTTACCACTCATACCTTATTCCCACTCTTGCTCCTAGATATATCCGGTTTCTTTCATTTATTTTCTTCTCTACTATATGGAAAAATGGGGCGTCAAATTCTTTCTCATATTTCCATGAAACAGAAGGTCCCGCGACAACCGTTAAACGCGGCAACAATTTATAGCCAACATAGGGGGTTAAACTCAGATGAAAGGAGGTGTTTTTTCCATAATTGGAGTTTACTCCTATTAATTCAGGGTTAAAAAAGAATGATTCATTAAACCGTATTATTGATCCCAGCCCTACTCCTGTGCTCATAGCCGAAAGTATATCATCTTCCAATGGATTATAGCCAATAGAGATGGATGTGTACAATTTTTCAACTCCCAGTTTTAACGCCACGTTTATCGGACTTATTTCCGAAACGCTGTATTCTACGGCTTTATAACCTCCGTTTTTGACATAAGAAATAAATCCCAAGGGGACTCCTCCGTCCAGTTCCTCAATATAGTTTATAAATCCAAGTTGCAATCCGCTAAATGACTGTACGCTGGTATTAACAAAGCCTATTTGAACGCCCTTAAAATCTCCCCCGTTGGTATTGACAAAACCCGTTTGAACGCCCTTAAAATCTCCTCCATTGGTATTAACAAAACCTATCTGTAAGCCGCTCATGTTCTTTTGATTCCAATTAACAAATCCAATGTGAGGACCGGTATGACTTCCCCATGCCAAATTCACAAAACCAATCAAAGGGAAACGAAACTGTTCGGGAACTATATTCACGAACACCGTATACATAGTAGTACCGGATTCCGGTTCCTGACCGGCGGTATCATCCGCGGAAAGCGCCGCGAGTCCGGCAAAACCCAAAAAGCCAATCAGATAGAACAAAACAAAAAATTTTCTCCACATATTTGTGTCTCCTTACTAGTTGATGATTACAATATATGGCTTGTTTTTAACGCCGTGTATTACCGGTTACGGTAATTTTACGGTAATTGAGCGGGAATTCGTATTACTATTTACGGTTAAAAGCGGGTTTTACCCGCCGCGGACCAATGCGGACAGGGCAAAGCGTCCGCCGGCGCCTGTTTTCCGGTAGATGCTTTTCAGGTGCGCCTGCACGGTGTTTACGGTAATACCCAGTTCATGCGCGATTTCTTTGTCATTTTTTCCCCGAAGCATTATCTCCGCGGTTTCGCGCTCCCGGGGCGTAATCTTGTATCTTTCGATAAACGCGGCGGAGAGCCCTTCGTCTAGCGTCCAGACTGGCGGCGGGGCGCCGGCGAGGTTCCCCGCAAAGACCCGCGCTTCATAGGAAACGGAAAGCTTCACATAGAGATAGAACACCAACAGGTTAAGGAACAGCAACAAAAGGCTGAAGGAAAGTCCAAACCAGATTATTTCACTCTCAATTCTGGGAAGGGGCGAATCTATTTTGATAAAGCTGTTGAGTAAAAGCCAGCCCGCATACAGGGGAAAGAGGATTGCCAGCCAAAAACGAAAGGGTAAAGCGGTGGAGCAGCGGCGCATGACGCAGTAATAATATTCCCCCCAGCAGAGCATAAAGACCGCTTCGAAAAGGGTGTTCACGAGCCCGATGGGCGAATTGAAATCGACAAGTCCCCCTGAAGAGAGGGACATCGCGCAATGGGAGAGCGCGTCAAGATAGAACAGGAAGCCCCCATAATAGGCAAAAGTGATGCTTGTCCGGCGCGGCTTGCCGCAGATGCCGATAAAAACGCCCGCGCATACTAACACCCACAGAATGCATATGGCGTCACGAAGAACGACTCTTGTAAGGAGGTTTCCGCTCAAAAGCAAGCCCGGACGGAACGCCGCCATGGTTACTAAAAGCGCCGCCCGCCGCCGCCGCGTTTCAGGCCGTACCAGCCGGTAGAAGCCCAGCAAAAAAGCGCCGAATACGGCAAGGACGCGGATAATTTCCAGCGGGATAGTAACGTGATGTTCCATGATGTAGATTATTATACCGGAAAAAAAGATGTATAAAAAGGGTCGACATGAGCGACTGCATGGTCAGCGTGAAGGGCTTTCGCCCTTAAGCCTAATCCTTCATCGGTACGCCGTATCTCCATCTCCGCACAGCGTGGGAAGGAGCGTAGCGACTGACCTAGGCGAACGGAACCCCGAGCCGCTACTGCGGCGAAGCGTAAAAAGTCCTGTTATGCGAAGTTTGGGCTGTTACGTCATTTAAGTCATTTTATCCAAATAGGCAAAAACTATTTTACCTAATTCAGAAATTTTATAACCAGGTAAATTGTTGCTTCCAAGTAATGTAACATTTCTTATTAATGAAAACGATTCTAAAATATCCAAATGTATCATTAGTTCTTTTTCTTTATTAGACTTGTTCGCTAACCGCCTAAAGTGATATAATCGAGACATGGGAAAAGGGAAAAAGGCGCCTGACGCCAAGGTTGAATCATTTAAGCGGATGTACGGGGTAAAACCTGATAC
>JAISMJ010000023.1 GCA_031276815.1 Treponema sp. | reverse complement strand
AGCATACCGGGTAGCAATACCTCTCCACTGCTTAAGCCACCGAAATACATGCTCTATACGATGGCGCTTCTTATACCGCTCTCTGTCATAAGTCCTTACCACCTTCCGGCTACGCTTGGAAGGAATAACTACCTTACTACCTCCTGCACAGGCTGTGTCTATTACCTGGTTCACCTCATACCCTCTATCGGCTAACAAGACTTTTACCGATACACCTGCCATTAAGCGCGGCGCATAGGCGCAATCCGCCTCCCGCCCCGCTGAAACTATGATACACACCGGCTTTCCCCTCTTATCTATAGCAAGGTGGACTTTCGTATTGGGCCCTCTTTTGTACGCCCTATCGCTTGATTTCCTCCAACCGCTGTACATCCGTCCGCATGGACTTTGCTATACGTTGCATCTATCATAAGCCACGTGGTATCCCCTTCCCCGATAACTTCAGCGGCTATTGTTTTCCAGACATCCCTATCCCGCCGGCGGGAAAACCTTCGGTGTGTATGTTTCCAGCCGCCGTATTCAGGAGGTAAATCTCTCCAAGGAACGCCGGTTCTGAAAATCCAAGATACAGCATTGATAAAGCATCGATTGTCATGAGCCATTCGACCTGTTTACCTGCCGCTCCTGGTAGTAAGTCTTTTATCTTTTCCTACAGGTTATCACTGATGTCGTGTCTGTGCAGTGCTTTTCCGTTTTCTTTCATCTCTTTAGCTTACTTTATTTCCTTCCTTTTGACGACACCCCCTAGCGCTAGCCGTGACTGGCGAGCTGTACGCCGTCAGACCGTAATATGACGCGAACTGCGTACTTGATATAAATTTAGCATAAAAAAATAAAAAAAATAACAGAAGACGCTTGCAAAAAAATAATAGTAATGATATATTTATTACAAGGGTTATATATAAGACCTTCGGTCCTATACCCTGCCGGCTGCATGGATGCTACCGGCACATCTTTTCAGGGAGGATGACTATATGATCATCAACCACAATTTAAGCGCTCAGTTTGCAGATCGCTCGCTGGGTGTTACCCAAACTAACATTAACAAAAACATCGAGAAACTTTCTTCCGGTCTTCGTATCAATCGCGCAGGCGATGATGCTTCCGGTCTCGCTGTTTCTGAGAAACTCCGCAGCCAGATCCGCGGGTTGAATCGCGCTTCTGCCAATGCCCAAGACGGTATTTCCTTCATTCAGACAACTGAAGGCTACCTACAGGAAACCCAAGACATTGTCCAGCGCCTCCGCGAACTTGCTGTTCAGAGCGCCAACGGCATTTATACCGCCGATGACCGCGAGCAGATTCAGGTCGAAGTGTCCCAGCTTGTTGACGAAGTGAACCGCATCGCATCTCATGCCCAATTCAACGGCTTGAATATGCTTACCGGACGGTATGCTGAAGGCGGCGCAGAAGCTCTGCAGCTCCACATCGGCGCCAACATGGATCAACGCGAGCAGGTCTTTATCAAGGATATGAGCGCGAGCGCTCTTGGTATTGGCGGCGATCAGGGACCCATTTCCCTCCAGAGTGCGGACGATGCAAACACTGCGATTGGTACGCTTGATCTTGCTCTCAAGAGCATCAGCAAACAACGGGCCGACCTCGGCGGGTATCAGAATCGTCTGGAACACGCTATCCGTGGTATTGACATCGGCGCAGAAAACCTTCAGGCGTCCGAATCCCGTATCCGCGACACCAACATTGCGGCGGAAACTGTTTCTTACACCAAGAATCAGATTCTGTCCCAGTCTGGTACCGCTCTACTGGCTCAGGCAAATCAGCGCAGCCAGTCGGTGCTTCAACTGCTCCAGTAATCGGGTGGCGGCGTAATCATCCGTGCAGTTTCGTTTCTAATGTGAAACTGCACGGTTCATACGGGAAGTTATGTATAGCGTGAAGGATCGTTTGTCAAGTAATAGACGGGTAACCGTTCATTGTGCAGGTACACTGAATTTGACAGGCGATCCTTTTTTATTAAGCGGAGAAATATATGGTAATAAATCATAATTTAAGCGCTCAATTCGCCGATCGATGGGGAGGTATTGTACAAACCCAGTTAAACGGTAATATTGAGAAGCTCAGCTCGGGAGAGCGGATAAACAAAGCCGCTGATGATGCATCAGGACTTGCGGTTTCCGAAAAACTCCGAAGTCAGATACGCGGTCTGAATCAGGCGGATAGAAATATCCAGAATGGCGTGTCTTTTATCCAGACAACTGAAGGCTACCTTCAAGAAACGCAGGATATTCTGCAACGGCTCAGGGAGCTTTCTGTACAGTCAGCAAACGGCATTTATACGGAAGAAGACCGTGAGCAGATTCAAGTCGAAGTATCCCAGCTTGTTGACGAAGTGAACCGCATCGCATCTCATGCCCAATTCAACTCAATAACGCTTTTAACCGGCTCATTCGGTAGAGAATCATCAACCATTATGCAGCTTCAGGTTGGCGCTAATGAGAATCAAAACGAGCGGTTCTACGTGGAAAACATGAGCGCACAGGCGCTTGGTATTGATGGCCTCAAGCTTACATCCGCCGATGAAGCGAATGACGCCATCAAAACATTAGACGATGCTCTGAAAATTGTTTCCAAACAACGGGCTGATATTGGAGCCTTCCAAAACAGGTTTGAGATGGCTTCCAACGGCGTTCAAATTGCTGCGGAAAATCTTCAAAGTGCGGAATCCCGTATACGGGATACTAACATCGCAGCCGAAACCGTGCTGTACACTAAGAACAACATTTTGGCGCGTACAGGAACGGCGCTTCTCGCACAGGCGAATATGCAGCCTGAGACGGTAACGCAGCTTCTATAATTTTTATTAAAAATAACTAAGAGACATCTGGATGTCGTCTCATATAGTAAGAGCAACTCTGAAACACTGTTTTAGAGTTGCTCTTGAGTTTTTACCCAAAACAACCGAAAATTTAAAAAGAAGGAGATACGCTATGAATATACAAAAGGCGGTAGCTATAAATAAATCAGCGTATACGCAAGGAAGCGGTGCTGTTCGGTTGTCTTCAAGTAAGACGGTTGAACAGAAGATTTCAGCGAGTAACACCACTGTTCCATCTCAATTTGTAAGCCAAGACAAATCAGAGCCGGTGAATGGCGATGAAGGGACAAAAGATTTGGAACGGATAAGTTTCCCGCTAAACAAAAAATTTCAATTTATTGTGGATTATGAATCCCATGAGATCCTTGTTAAGGTGATCGATAGTGAAACCGGCAAAGTAGTTAAGATACTGCCGCCGGAAGAACTACGCGGAATTCATAGTAAAATCAAGGAACCCATAGGCGTTTTGTTTGACGAGTTGATGTAGTGTCAGATGTATACATGCCCGGCGTTTCAAGCCGATTTAACACCGATGGAATAATAGAAAGCCTCATGAAAATTGAGCGTATCCCCCGTGATCGCTCGGAACAGGAAAAAGAAGCTTTACTAGCGCAAAAGCGCTATTGGCAAGATGTAAACAGACGCATGGTTTCCCTACGGGATAGCGCTCGTCAGCTTTATTCCTTTCAGAATCCTTTCAACGATCGTATTATTACTTCTTCTGATGGGTCGGTGTTGACGGGTACTGCAATACGCCAAACCACATCGCAAACAAAAGAATTCACTGTCAGGCAGATTGCCCAGTCAGACCGTTTTCTTTCCTCGCCTGTGGACGATTCGTTTACGGTAGAAGCGGGCGCCTATACCTTTTCGTCAGGAGCGGAACGCATATCTTTTGATTTTAAGGGCGGCTCTCTCAAAGAGTTTGTCGATGCTTTTAACCGACGGGGTAAAGGCACGGTAGAGGCTAGTTTTGTAACGATACAGAGTGGAAAAAAGTCCCTCCTTATCGAATCAAAAATCACAGGGGCAGGGAATACGCTCATCTTTTCCAATGCGGCATTGGATATGGCGCTCAAAATCGGCATATTGGAACAACAGATAAACATGCGAGATATTCCTATACATGCCGCCACTGTAAACGCCTCTTCTCAAGAGGCTGAACGAAATACGGGGCAAGCGGTTACTGTTGATAATGGCAGCCTCAACGTAAGCGCAACGGCCGACGCGAATGTTATGTTTCCCGATGCTACGATTGTGAATCAAGGGTTGACGATTTCATTTGAGACAGCCACAAAGGTCCGGGCAACCGAACCGCCGCCTAAAGCAGCGCCGCCGCCCGGACCTTCCATACCTAACACGGGTTCCGTCACGTTTAACGGCATCGTTATTGACAGCGCGCCTTCTTCCGTACCTATTCCCGAATGGAAGCCGCCTGAACCGCCGGTGCGTATTGACGACATGAACGTTATATCCCTGACCTTTGCGGACGGCACAACCATTGAGCTTGCGCCGATAGAAGATACAACTGGTTTTACACAGGTTTCCTTTCAGGTTCCCGATTCCGAGATCGGCAAAACGCTTGTTTCTCTCTCTGTCGTTAATAAAAATACGCATCGTGATGTATCGCTCCGGCATATACAGGTTATGGATCCAAGCGATCCTATCAATTATAAGCCGAAGAATCCCGTTTCCGTTGCCCAAGACGCGATTATCTCTATGGAAGGTATCGATATATCCCGCGCAACCAATACCATAGACGATGTCTTGCCCGGCATCACCCTCACGGTAAAGAAACCGTCCGATACGCCGGTACGTATAACGGTTGAAGCCGATAAAGAGACAATAAAAGACGCCATCATTACCTTTGTGGGTAATTACAACAGACTCATGGCGGAGATCAATGTTCTTACCCGCACGGATGACCGCATCGTGCAGGAACTTTCGTACTTAACGCAGGAAGAACAAGAGGCAATGACCGAGCGTATGGGCACATTTTCCAAGGATTCTACCCTGACCCAATACAAAAATGCCATGCAAAACACCGTAACGGCGCCCTATCCTACCGCAACTGGAACCGCGCTACTTGCCAAATACGGTATCGGTACCGATATGCGTATGAGCGGCAGCAGCTATGACGCTTCCCGGTTACGCGGTTACCTTGAAATTGACGAAAAAAAACTTGATGAAGCCTTGGAAATGAACCTCACTGAAATGCAGCACCTTTTCGGCTTTGATACCAACGGCGACCTTATTGTTGACAGCGGCATTGCATACGCGCTTGAGAGCATTACCAGACCTTATGTGGAGATCGGCGGGCTTATTTCCATAAGAACCGCAACTATTGATTCCCGTGTCAAGACGAATGAGCAGCGTATAGCGACTTTAGATAAACAGCTTGAGGAAAAAGAAGCGGCGTTGCGGGTGCAGTACAGCCAGATGGAAAGCGCTTACGACCGTATGGAGCAAATGTCAAACTCTTTGGATAATTTCAGTAGACAAAACAGTAATGGGAATAGATAATATGGACATACTCATTAATGGGCAAGATGCCGGCATTACTCTTGAACATGAAAAAACCATAGGCGATTTGCTTATAGGTATAGAGCATTGGCTTGATGGCACAGGCAGCCATGTGAGCGGCATCGTACTCGATGACGAACCTATTCAGGTTGAAGACATTCCCATAGCATGGGAACGGGAATTAAGCGCCTTGCAATCCATTGATATCCGCATTTTTTCATGGCTTAATTTCGCGCATGAGGCGCTCATATCTGCAAAATCTGCATTAAAAGCATCGGAAGACGCCTCGTTTGAAGAAAAGAAAGCGGTACGAAGCGCCTTTGAATCGGGTCCGGCAGCGGCTTTTCTCAAAGAGCAGATGTGGGATATTGCAAAATCCGTTGCGTCCAGTTTAGCGGGAGAAGGACTTTCCCCCACCGATACCTTAAAACTGCTGGAAGAACGGATCAGGGAAATAGAACAGCCGAAACAGGAAATTCTCACCTGTAACGCGCTGGTATCGGAAATCGTTTCACGATTGGAAGACCTGCCCCTTGACCTGCAAACCGGCAAAGATAAGCGGGCTTTGGAAACAGTGCATCTTTTTTCCCATATCACGGAAAAATTATTCAGACTGTTATCGTTCTTAAAACATCATGGCTTTGAAGTTGATGCTATTACCATAGCTTCCCTTCCGCTGAATCGCTTTATTGATGATTTCAACAATGCGCTTACTGAACTCATGGAGGCGTTTGAAGCAAAGGATACGGTACTAACCGGAGATTTAGCGGAATATGAAATGGCGCCGCGTCTTGTGTCGTTATACTCAACCTTGAAAGATACGGTTTCGCAGAAAGCCTAAACAGCGAACGCAAGCCTCTGGTTTTGTTTCGTATCCCTGCGCTCCAAGAGGAGCGCGAAAAGCCGTCAAACAGGGCAGCCGCCCCCTCGGCTGCCTCCAATCCCTTTTACTGCCCGCTATATTGTAACCGCCACAGCCACGACCGGCTTCCCCGCAACCGGCGGAATGATGTCGCCCGCAACGGTCGCGCCGTCCACCGTAAGGCTCCGCGTTCCGGCGCGCGTAATCGTAATGGCGTACATAACGCCCCGAAACAGACGCTTGACGCTCACCTGTGTAAACCGTTCCGGCAGACACGGGTCAACCTGAAGCCCGTCATGCGTTGCGCGGATACCAAGCAGGTACTGGCTCACGTTCACAAATGTCCACGCCGCGGTACCGGTAAGCCATGAGTTTTTCGCCTCTCCCTGATAGCGCGGCGGCGCTTCCTGTCCGCCGACCATCTGGCTATACACGTACGGCTCCGTGCGGTGAATATCGCTGATTTCTTCGAGATACGCGGGACACGTGCGCCGGTATATCGCAAAAGCTTCGTCCGCATGACGCATCACGGTTTCCGCGATACTCACCCACGGGTTATTGTGGCAGAATATGCCGCCGTTTTCTTTGAAGCCGGGCGGATAGCTCGACACTTCGCCAAGCTCGATATGGTATGTTCGATAACAGGGCCACAGCAGAGACGCGCCGTATGGAGAGGTGAGCTTCGCCTTCACGCTGGCGAGGGCTTTCTCCGCCTCCCCTGTCGCAACGCCGATCCCTGCCATGACGCACATGCCCTGCGGTTCAATGTAGATTTTGCCTTCCTCACATTCCTTGCTGCCGACCTTATGTCCGTAGCCGTCATAGGCGCGGATAAACCACTCGCCGTCCCAGCCGTCCTTGAGTATAGCCTTCTCAACCGCGTCAACCGTTTTCAGCATTGCCGCTCCTTCATCCTTGTCCCCGAAACGCCGGCACAGTTCCGCGTACTGCCTGCCATACAGCACGAACATGCCGCCTATGAAGACGCTTTCCGCAATGCCCGTTTCTTTGTTCGCCGTAGTCTGGAAACTCTCATCCGGTTCTTCGCTGAAACAGTTGAGATTAAGACAGTCATTCCAATCAGCCCGCCCGATGAGCGGCAAGCCGTGCGGTCCCAGATGGGTACTCGTATAGGCGACGCTGCGCCGCAGATGCTCAAACAAAGGCTTCTCCGTGCCTTCGGCGTTGTTGAACGCAACCGGCGCTTCGAGGATACCTGAGTCGCCGGTTTCGGCAATGTACGCGTAGGTACACGCGACAAGCCAGAGAGGATCGTCATTGAAACCGCCGCCGATATCGGCGTTGCCCCGCTTGGTAAGCGGCTGGTACTGGTGCCACGTGCTGCCGTCTTCCCGTTGGATCGCCGCAATATCGAGAATACGCTCCCGCGCGCGTTCCGGTATGAGGTGTACAAACCCCAGCAGGTCCTGACAGGAATCACGGAATCCCATGCCGCGCCCCATGCCGCTCTCAAAGTAACTCGCGCTCCGGCTCATGTTAAACGTTACCATGCACTGGTACTGATTCCAGATATTCACCATGCGGTCAAGCTTTACGTCTCCTGAACGCACCGTGAACCGGCTCAAGAGCCTGTTCCAATACGCTTTCAAGGCGTCAAATGCCGTTTGTACCTTTTCATCCGTATTGAAACGGGCGAGCAGTTCCTTTGCGGGCGTTTTGTTGATGACGCCGGCTTTCTCCCATTTCTGTTCTTTCGGCAGCTCCGCATAGCCCAGCGTGAAGATAAGCTCTTTTGTCTCACCGGCTTTCAGCTCAAACCTAACGCGGTGGCTGGCTATGGGCGCCCATCCGTGGGTTTCGCTATTGCCGCTCATGGCGGCAAACACCGCTTGCGGACTATCCCATCCGTTGAAGGTACCGAGGAACACATCGCGGCTCGTATCAAAACCCGTAAGCGGATGATTCACGCTGAAATAGGCGTAGTGATTGCGCCGCTCGCGGTATTCGGTCGTGTGGTAAATCGTACTCCCTTCAACTTCCACCTCACCGGTCGAAAAGGCGCGCTGAAAATTCGCGGCGTCATCAACCGCGTTCCACAAACACCACTCAATAGCGCTTACTACCGTTATCTGTTTGGATAAACCGCTCTTGTTTTCAAGCGTCAGCCGGTTGATTTCACAGTGTTCGCCCAGCGGGACGAAGCAAGTCAGCGTTGCCGCGAGTCCTTTCTTCTCGGACTCGAAAATCGTGTAACCCATACCGTGTCTACACCGGTAGCGGTCAAGCGGCTTTTTAAGCGGGAGGAACGCCGGACTCCACACGTTCCCCTGTCCTATGCACCCGTCTTGAATATAGTAACAACGCCCGCCTGTGTCTTGCGGCACGTTGTTATAACGGAAACGGGTAATGCGGCGCAATTTAGCGTCGCGGTAAAAGCTGTAACCTCCGCCCGTATTGGATATGAGGCTAAAAAAATTCTCGTTCCCCAAATAATTGATCCACGGGAGCGGAGTCGCGGGGGTTTCGATCACGTATTCCCTATCTTCATCATTAAAATTACCGTATTTCATACAACCTTCCTTATATACTGGTTGTATCGTATTGTAGAGTGAAAGATAGCATTTGTATAGTGGGAGGACAGTGGTTCTTTGCGCGTGTAGCGAAAGCCGCGTGTGCGTACCGGCGCATGACGCAGTATGGAACGGGATAGTTCCATCACGCCCAATCCGGCGGAGTATCTTCTCATAAGCTGACTAGGACGCTGAAGCGCTCTGTTCAGGATTGGAAACGCTTACTTGTATTAGTTGTTCTGAAGAATCCAGATAGTAGATAGTTCCTCTATCATCCGTCTGAACGGGTTGAGAAGGTGAAACCTCGTGTGTATAAAGTTTCCGGCTTTGCGGAATAGAGCGAAATGCGGTACGGCTTCTTGCGCCGGACTAGTTCGCTTGCATTACCGGACTGGTACGCCTTCCCGAACTAGACTAGTTCGGCTTCCATTACTAGTCTAGTTCGACTTCCGTTACTAGTCTAGTTCGATCTCCATTACCGGACTAGTTCGACTTCCGTTACTAGTCTAGTTCGGCTTCTGTTACTAGTCTAGTTCGACTTCTGTTACTAGACTAGTTCGACTTTCATTACTAGTACTAGTTCGGCTTCCGTTACTAGACTAGTTCGAGTTGCATTACTAGTACTAGTTCGAGTTCCATTACTAGACTAGTTCGGCTTCCATTACTGGACTAGTTCGACTTCTATTACTAGTCTAGTTCGACTTCTATTACTAGTACTAGTTCGACTTCCGTTACCGGACTAGTTCGGCTTCTGTTACTAGTCTAGTTCGACTTTCGTTACTAGTACTAGTTCGACTTCTATTACTAGACTAGTTCGAGTTTCATTACTAGTACTAGTTCGGCTTCTGTTACTAGTCTAGTTCGACTTTCGTTACTAGGCACTGTTAGCAAATGAGTATTTTAAGGAAGGCGACGAGGATAAATCCGAGGAAGTTTATATCGGATTTTTCATACCTCACCGTAAGCCGACGGTTCTCTTTCAGTTTCCC
>JAISMJ010000103.1 GCA_031276815.1 Treponema sp. | reverse complement strand
AAACACGTCTATTTCCAGCGAGCCCCCCCCCCCCCCCGGAGCATTAAAGCCCTTGTACCGCTCTTAACCCGGCGCGCCGCGCCAGCCGTTTCAGAACACATTCGCATCTTTGTCTCTCTTTCTCGTATTATCTTTTTCTCATCTACAAAGGCGGCGTATATGCGTGAATACTCGTTAGAGCTTAACGAGCTCACTACCAATCCGGACGATATGCGCGTAAAAACCGTGAATGTCATATCCCGCAATCAATCCGCCATTATTGACCGCCTCCTCAAAACCCGCGCGGGTCTCACCCATAGCGACGTCCTGTCCGTGCTTGAGGCGGAAAAGCAGGTCATAGCGGACATGCTCGCGGAAAGCAAGGCGGTTATCACCGGACTTTTCAACGCCTTCCTCACCATATCAAGGCGTCTTTACCGGCGCGGACGGCAGCTTTGACCCAAAGCGCCATCAGGTCAAGATACGCCTCCACGCGGGCGCGGGTCCGCGGGCTATTGAAGCGCGGGTGAAGACGAAGAAGATGCAGCCCGGGCGTCCGTTGCGTCTGTATGGGAGCAAGCTCAAAGCCATTCGGCGGCTGATACCCGCACGAGCGGGCGGCTGATACCCGCATGAGCGGGCGGGCGATACCCGCATGATGAGGGACTTCCGTCCATTGGGGTGTATTTTCACGGTATAGACGGGAGCGAAGTGAAGGTAGAGGAGAGCGGCATAGTGGAGAACAAGCCATGGGAAATAGTACGTGAAACTGATAACGCAGTTTGCGGGGAGCGGCAGTCCCGCGAAGAAGCCGCGCATAGCGGAGGTTTGGTTCGGAGTTGACGGCGCCTGTGGAGGAGGCGTAGTTTCAGGCGGTCTGAACGCATAGTTTCAGGGAGACTGAAAGCGTAGTTTCAGGCAGGCTGAAAGCGTAGTTTCAGAGTGTCTGAACGCATAGTTTCAGGCAGGCTGAAAGCGCACTGTCAGAGTGTCTGAATATATTACAACATATGCCCGCGGGGTGATCTGCGGGCGGTGAATAAGGCATTAAGAGGAAACCCCGCAGCCGGCTCGTTCTTTGGCGAGAGGATGCCGGACGCGGGGCGCATCTGAATGTGGTACAGTATAGCCAAGCGGCGTTCTTTTGCACAGGGCGCGATGCGCGTCCTTCCAGAAGCGCCGCGGGCGAAGCGTACCACATTCGGTCCTCTTTTGATATGCCGCCGGAAGACGGCGGACGGCGTCCGTATGGACGGCGCGAAAACACGCGGCTGTACGCGCGGGGTTCCGCGGTTGCAGTCCGCGTTATGCGAAGGAGGATGACTATGAAGTTATCCACAGGATTGAGAGTGGGAATACTCAGCGCGGCGCTGGTATTCGGGCTTATGCTTGCCGGCTGCAATATGGGCGGCGGCGGCGATGACGATGATACGCCCCCGCCGGGCGTTGACAAGTCCGCGCTGGCAACAAAGATCACGCAGGCGGAAGCAGCCAAAGCCGGCGTGTTGATCGCATCTAAAACTACTGTAGCGCAAGGAGTGAAATATACCGGTCAGGCTGCTATGGACACGTTTAACGCGGCGATTACCGCGGCGAAGGCGGTACATAGCAACGGTTCGGCGACAAAAACGCAGGTGGACTCCGCGGTACAAACATTAGGCGATGCGATTACCGCGTTCAATGCCGGCGTCAAGACGGACGGGGAGAAGTCATCAGGCTTTACGGCGGATGAGTTGACCGCGCTGATAACAAGCGCAAAGGGCGCGAAGCAGGGTGTTGAGGTTAGTACGAATGGAGCGGACAAGCCGTCCAGCGTGTATTGGATAACGCAAGCCGGACTGGCTGCGTTCAATGCGGCGATTACCGCGGCGGAAGCGGCGACTGATACGAACCGGGACGCGCAGTATATCGCGCTAGCATCCGCGCTAGGCGCGTTTAACGCGGCGAAACAGCCGGGAACAAAGGCGAAGACCCTCACCGTTACCGGCTTATCCGCGCCAAGCGGCGCCCGTATGTATGTCTCCCTTTACGCAACTTATGATGCGGCGCAAGCCGGAGGAGCTAATACCGCGTGGGGAAATGGATTAATACAGGGCGGTTCAGCGACCGCGAACTTGCAGTATTACGATGACTCTTATAATACTATCCCATGGTCGGGAACCGGCTCGTACTATGTGGTACTGCGGACTGAAGACGACACGGGCAGCAATTATATCACCAAAAACGTAAAGTCTTTTGCCGGCGACAGCATTAGCGCGGCGTTCTCTGAGTTCAAGGAGTTTGAACTCGCATCGGGACCCATAGACGCGAAAGGCTCCATAACCGGAAGCGTTACCCTGACCAATGTCCCCGATTCAAAGCCGCCGGTATCTATCAGGGCGTACTACTATCGACCTGGATCCAATTTCAGCAACGCTGTAGACGGGCGGGGAACGCGGTACGACGTCCAGAATGGCGGTTCGTTCTCCATTCCCTTTGACCAATCGTTCCTCTCATCGCTGGAAACGGAAGCGTACCTAACGCTCTCTTTCACTCTGACCATCGGTTCCGGCGCTAGTCAATACACTATAAACCTGTCTCAAAGAGAGATAACGTCGAGCGAGTTATCGAATGGTACGCTGAATACCGGCAATGTGGGGCAGGCGGCTCTTGCATCCGCCACCTTGAGTGGATTCCTAACGGTACATGACGGCGGCGCGCGGATAGCGCGGGTACGGATAGAAGCGTACCGCGCAACGGGCAGCTATAGCTATCTTGGCAGCTTGACCCTTTTTTCACCGGCTGACAACGCTCCGTGGTCGCTGACCATACCCGCCCAGCAGGGAGGAGCGGTAGGCTTCTACGTATCCGGCTATGACGCTTCCGGCAACTCTATGTTCTCTAAAGAGATTAGCCCCGAATCTACCACTGCGGTATCTGATCAGCCTATAACCGGCATAGCCCTTGCTATCGGCGACGCCGGCGCGGGACGCCTGAGCGGTACCGTTTCGTTTACCAATATGCCGAGTCCGGCGCCTTATCGGATACAGATAGAGGCATATTACGATAACTATATAGGCGATAGTAGCATTACGGTCAGCGGGACTACTGGCGCATGGGCGATTACGCCTCAGAACAACGACTTCTTGGCTGCGCTGGAAAGCGGGGATGTAACGGTTACTTTTGGGCTGTATGTGCAGTTCGCGGAAGGTGAAAGCGGCATCTTTTTAGCCCACATAGAGAAGTCCGTAAACAAGAATGCGCTGAACGCCATCGATCTTGGAACGGTCAGCTTTGTCCCCACCATTACCCTGAGCGGAACGCTTAACGTAACCTATAACGGGCAGCCGGTTCCCCGCGTGGATATTCAGGTATATGACGCGCAAAGCAGCGGCTGGATTGGCGGTGTAGGCGTTACTCAAACGAGCCTCTATGCCCCGTGGTCCATCCGTATTGAGCCTTTTGATTCCCCAACAGACCTTGTCTTCACTATAACGGGGTATGACGCTTCTTATAATCAGCTCTTTACGCAGGATAACGTAGCGCAAGTCTCCGGCGTAACAAACAGCGATAGAGAAAATATCGCCATTGCCCACCATGAGACCTTCGCTCTGCCTGATTCAGCAACCTCGTTGACGCTTGATACATGGACGGACGGAACCCTCACCGCGGGACAAGCGGACTGGTACCAATTCACCGCAAGCGGCGGCGTGTATTATGTAAGCTGGAACGACAGTTTTGAAGGAAACGGGGATAAAACCGCTGATTTGCGCGTATTCGCCTATACGAGTACCGGCGCCAGCATCTTTACACAAGATTCCGGCTGGACAACGCCGCGCGCCGTTTCAGGACGAAGCGGGACGATCTACCTGAAGGTTGAAGGCTACAGCAACTACAACGAAGGAACATACGCAATCAAGTATTCCCAATCAAACGCGAGCAACGGCGCATCCCGCGCCGCAAGCCGGCGGTAAAGCGGGACATCCCGCGCTGCGCGAGCGGCGGTTCACGCCCACTCACGCAGCGCCGCGCAGCTTGAAAGCGCATGCCCTCCGTCTCTGGCGGAGGGCTTTTTATGTACGGCGCAGAGCGCGGCGGCGCGAGTCCTTCCTAATTAAACAAATTCGGTGAAGTGAGGTATTTCTCTGCATTAAACGCTTTGAAAAGGCGGCTCATTGGCGCATTGGTAACAATATTACTGATGATCTGTGCGGAAAGTTCAGCGGAAGGCACCACTTGCAGACAGCCGATTTCATGCGCCAGACAGGGACGGTACACAGTATCGCTTGCAACGATCCGCTTTAATAATCCTTCTGCGGAAAGCCGGTTCATGTACTCGGACGCATTCCCTGAAAAAATAGCATGCATGATTATGATATTGACTTCTTTCGGGCGATGCTTCTCAAGCGCATGGATGAGACTAATCACTGAACCGCCTGTATCAACCATATCATCAACGATCCACAACGTCTTGCCCTCTAACGGCTCGGAGGAAAGTATGTTAACCGACTCGATGGTGTTCGCTTTGGAGTAATCACGCTGCTTATGCGCCACCACAAGAGGCGCACCGAATGTATTCGCAAAATCACGGGCAAGCTTTTCGCCGCCCGCATCAACGGAGCAGAACGCCCAGTTCTTACGGATGTCGTTGTTGAGAACGTCAATATGGCGAATAAAGTGATCGCACAAATACCGTTTCAACAGGGTATAAGCGGGAATATCGTCAATGACGCATACGGTTGGGTCAAGCATTGTTTTTGATTTATCTGAATGTAACTGGTAGGTAATGAAATGGTGGACGCCCAGTCCGGTAAGTGTTTTTAAATGAACCCAAAGCCCTACGGAACTGCGCCGCGCAGCCCTATCAGAGCGGGAACACGACACAAACGGCTCAAATACGGTTATGACGCCTCCCTGTCCCCGTTTTAAGGCGTCTATCGTGTGGTATAACTCGATTTTCGCCTCGTTGATACCGATATTCGCCGCATTGCGGGCGCAGCCGGTAAAAAGGAAGATGTTTTTGCCCCGTATGGACTCTTTTATGACCACTTCCATTTCACCATCCGCAAACGTATCCGTTTTCAACAGTTCAACGCCATTTATGGCATCAGCAAACGGGCGGAACTGGGGGAATTTCGTTATATGACGTACAACCTCGTCCGCATAAGACAGCATAGACCGCGTAGCGGTAATGATAAAATCTTGCATAATTGAACCTAATAGGTTGTTGTTATCATACCATGAAAAGCAAAAAATAACAAGAGACCGAAATACGGCTACATGTTAAGAAGCGGTACGCAAGAAACAGATACCAGCGGAACGGCGCTCTTATTCGCTGAGAAGGCTCTGTATTTCACCGGCGGAAAGACCCGCCGCTTCGGCTGCCTCATCAATGGACGCGCCTTTGCTTACCATATTTTGCACAATCTGCCGCACCCCTTTCCGCCATCCTTGTTCTATGCCTTGCTCTATGCCTTCTTCATATTTTACCCGCAACGCATCTTCCATATTCCATTCCTCTAATAACATGTTTATCACCTCCGAACTATGTTCCCTTAAAAATACTTCCAATATCCCCTCTTT
>JAISMJ010000076.1 GCA_031276815.1 Treponema sp. | reverse complement strand
CCCGTCCGCATGAACCTTGCTATACGTCGCGTCTATCATAAGCCACCCGGTATCCGCTTCCCCGCCCGCCGCATCGGCTATGCTTTTCCACACACCCCGGTCCCGTCAGCGGCAAAACCGCCGATGGGTGTTTTTCCAATCACCGTATTCAAGGGGTAAGTCTCTCCAAGGGGCGCCAGTTCTAATAATCCACGATACCGGGTTGATAAACCGCCGGTTGTCTTGAGCCATTCGCCCCGTTTTCCCGCCCTTCCGGCAGTAATCCTTCTATTTTTTCCCACAGCGTATCACTGATGTCGTGTCTATGCAGTGCTTTTCCGTTTTTCTTTCATCTCTTTATCTTTCTTTATTTTCATCCTTTTGACGACACACCATAGAGAGCGTTCACGCTGGAGAAATGTCTCTCTCTATTGCCATGACCGCTTCCCCATCATCTCTATCGGTGAGAACGACTGTACATGGCGTTCACGCTTCCTTTGTACCATTACGGGCGGCAGTTCATCAGCGTCCATGGAATAAGCTATTAAGACTTCCTCTACCGGATAGTCACACTCATAGTCTTGCGGAGAATCGGCATACGAGATGCCAGCGTTGCTGAATATCAGCATCACCACGGTCTTAAAAATACGCAAGAGTCGGCAGTATATGTTTAAGTGTTATTTCAGTAGCGTTGTTACGCATTTTTAGCATGGCGGCTCATATCCTCAAGCCTACAAGCTTATGCTTTATGCCATCCGATTATTTTCCATACCGATAGACAAGGAAACGCTACAGGTAGCGTTTCCTTGTATCAAAGCGGGATACTAACACGAATATGCCGCAAGGAACGTTATCCCTGCTCATAACTCTTATACAAGAAGCGCCGTATCTTCTGCTGGGCGTTCTTCTCAAACGGCTCTTTACGTACGGTAAAGTCCATAATCTTCTTGTAGCCTACTAGGGAGCGGTTTACGTCCTCTATTTCTTTTTTTATCAATTCCTTTATGGAAGCCTCATCAAGGTCTTTTCCGTGATCTTCTTTGAGCGCCTCGTAATCCGGTACAACCACGGCAAAGATATGCTCCCCGCCGTGTTCCGGTTCCTTCCGTCCCACGACAAGCGCTTCGCGTATGACCCGCGAACCTGAAAAATGCGCTTCAATTTCTTCCGGATAGATATTTTTGCCGCCGGAACTGACGATAAGGTTCTTCTTCCTGCCGCTTATATAGATAAAGCCGCTATCGTCAATAGAGCCGAGATCGCCGGTTTTAAGCCAGCCGTCTTCGGTAAACATTTCGGCGGTAGCTTCGGGATTTTCGTAATACCCCAGCATGATGGAGGGCGATTTGACGATGATTTCTCCAACCCCTTCTTCATTCGGCTCGTCTATTTTGACATCAGTGTATTTAACCGGCAAGCCTACGGACACGTTGTTCCTGTGCCATGGGGTGTTCACGCTGATAAGAGGGCTGTTCTCGCTCATGCCGTATCCATGTACCATATTAAAGCCGAATGAATCGAAGAAATCCGCGGTTTTGGGGTTAAGCGGTCCGCCGCCTGCAACCATCATACGGATCGATCCAAGTTTCGCCTTATGACGCACCAGAGAAAGCGCGGTGCGCCCAAATCCTACCCTGCCTTTCTTTGCCTCGTCAAGCGAGATTTTCCGCAGAACATTGAAAACCGCCTTCAAAGGCGGCGCAAGTTTCTGGAATCCCTGATCGATTGCAACCATGACCTTGTCGTACAGCAGGGGTACCGCGATGAGGAAGGTGCCGCCCGCATCATGGATATCGTCAACCACCACCTTGCCGACGAGTTTTTCAACGACAATGATGCCAGCGCCCACAGAAAGCGGCGCAATGAAGGAACAGGTTGTTGGATACGTATGATGAAGGGGCAGTACGTTGATAAACACATCGGATGAATAGACGCGGAGTGAACGGACCGCAGCGCTTGCATTGGCAATGATACCCTTGTGGTGCAGGGTAACGCCCTTTGCAAAACCTGTCGTGCCTGAGGTAAACACGATGGACACGGGATCGCGTTCCGCAATGGAATCCGTCGGCGGCAATATAACTGCCGACGCTTGAGCGTCAGTTCCGAATTCGGCGAACGCGCCCTCGCTTATACACACTTTTATATCAAGCGGAATGGTAAGATTGTTCACGTACTCTTTCTTTTTTGCCGAATAAAAAAAGCCGCGTGCGCCGGTTATCCGTAATATATTGGAACATTCCTTCTCGGATACAAGAAAATCAATCGGGACGATTACCATCCCGCTTATAGCGGCGCCCATCCACACCGTCATCCATTCCGGTCTGTTTTCAGCCCAAAGCGCAACGCGGTCGCCTTTTTTCAGACCGGCGGCAAGAAGCCCTCGCGCTATTCTTTTACATTCGGATACAAAAAATGTATACGACCATTGGGTAAACTCTTTCGCTTTCCCGCTCCGGTAAAAAATAGCGGTTTTATTCTCCCATTTCACTTCGGCGTCATCAAGAAAAGCGATAAAATTCGGATATGGCATGTCGGGCCAATTAGCTATGTATTCTTCTGCTTTCAACATAATACACTAATCATAAACAAAATTTTGGATTTTGTCAAAATAAAAAATCGTTTTTTATAAATTTTTTTGCAACTTTTTTTAAAATTGCAGGACGTCTATCAACCCTTATGCGAAATTTTGCTTGTCCCCAATGTATCGCCAACATATCGTCTAATATACACCAAATTTCCACAAACCATACAGAAAACTGCCTATGAAATCTTTCCATAATGCCCGCTTGCCAAAACTTACATTTTTGCGTAGAATAAATTGTCTTTTGTTGGCTCCTAATCGGGACTAATAGACCGATAGCGAAACAAAAGAGATTATTTATGCCTATAGAACAATACACGGAATCACTTGTTTTGCAGGAGATGAAATGCGCCATCGGTGAGAATGCCTTTGGGTATGTTTTCCCGCAGGGAGACGTGGAACAAATGGATAAATTGGAAAAACTTCCTCAAGAAAGTGGGCGGTAAACCCTTATCCTGCCCACTAGCAGACTATTCACAAGGCGGAAACGGAAAGGTAAAACAGAATATATCATTACTTTTAATAAGCAGCCTAAAACAATACTTGTTGTGGAGTGCAAAAAATCAACAACCAAGCACAGTTCTGAAACTTTCGACCGTCCAAAGGATTTTGCCGTTGACAGCGCATTATATTATGGAAAATTTTTGAAAGATGATTATAATGTTATCGTTATTGGCGTATCCGGTACGAAAAAAGACAATATAAAATCCAATGCCTATTATTGGCAAAAAGGACATGATGAATACACGGAGTTAAAGAAAGCCCGTGACATTATTTACGAACCAGAAAATTATCTGCGGCTAGTGTCAGGGGAAGCTGTAAAGAAAGCAATTTCTATTGCAGAAATACAAGAACTTACCCTTGAAATGCATGAATCGCTTCGTACGTTTGCGGTAACGGAACAGGCAAAGCCGGTTTTTATCGCGAGAATCTTGATAGCTCTTAAAGACGAGAATTTTGTAAAAGAATACGTTAACGCTGTTTCGTTTTCTTCATTGCTCAGTCGGCTGCAATATGCCATAAGTAATGTGTTAGAAAACAGCGATATCCGCAAAGATAAAATAAAAGATATTAAAAGCCATTTTGACCGTATCGGCAGAATAGAAAAACTAAAAAATATCCCGCTTTGGTCTTACAACTCATTGAGTTGGTATATTGAAGAACTGGAAAAGAAAATAAAACCCATGATGAATTTTGTGGATAATACGATTGACGCATTAGGAATATTTTATCATGAGTTTATAAAATATTCAGGCGGGGACGGGAGCGGATTAGGGATAGTCTTGACTCCGCGTCATTTAACGGAATTTATGTGCGACTTGGCGGAAATTAATAAAAACAGTAAAGTTGTTGATATATGCTGCGGTTCCTGAACATTCCTTGTACCAGCTATGAGCAAGATGTTCAAAGGCTCAAACAATAAGGACATAGCAAAAATACGCAATAGCGCACGTTTGGCATTGAAAGCGATGATGATATATACGCTTGCTATCGCCAATATGATTGTGCGCGGTGATAGTAAATCAAACATTATTTTTGGGATTGTTTTAACATGGATATAAAAAAGAATTACAGGCTAAGCATATTGACATCGGCTTGATAAACCCGCCGTATTCCCAGGACATAACGGAACTTGAATTTGTGGAAAATATGCTTGACATTTGGGCGGTCGGCGGGACGGGCGTTGTGGTTGTCCCTATGTCATGCGCCATTGGGACCAAATTCAAGGAAACCCGCCAGAGACTTTTCAAGAAACATACCTTACGAGCTGTTTTTTCCATGCCCGATGATATGTTTTATTCCAATAACGCAAGTATCAATGTCTGCGTCATGGTCTGGGAAGCACATAAACCGCATGATACGGAAAAGACAACGTTTTTTGGCTATTATAAAAATGATGATTTTGTAAAGGCGAAAAAACTGGGGAGAATTGACAAGTTTAACAAGTGGCGGAGCATAGAAGATGAATGGATTAGGCTTTACCGCGAAAGGGAAACCAAAGAAGAAATGAGTATTAAAAAGTCCGTTCGCTGGGACGATGAATGGCTTTGCGAAGCATATATGGAAACAGGTTATTCAAAATTGACCCAAGATGATTTTCAGGAAACGGTTAATAATTATCTGGCGTATCTGGTGAAATCAGCAGACAAATGAAAGTTTCGGAATTATTTACGTTACACCAGGGAAACAGTTTTGAACTTATCAACGGAGTAATCGCAATAATAAAAACAGTAGATACAATAACACCATTCCCTGCGGGATATATTACAGTCGCGTTAGGCGGAAGTGTTTTATCATCTTTTGTTCAATATAAACCATTCTATACCGGTTTTCATGTCATGGTGCTTGAACCCAAAAAAGAAATGCGCTTGGAAGAAAAACTCTTTTATTGTCATTGTATAAAAATGAACGCCTACCGTTACTGATATGGCAGACAGGCAAACAAAACATTAAAAGATATTGAATTGCCTGAATTACCTAATTGGTTGAAGTCGTATAGTATAGACTATTCTCGAATTGAAACTAAAATTGAGAAGAAAGTGTTATCTTTAGATATTTCAAGGTGGAGGAGATTTAGCATAGACGAGTTGTTTGACGTCAGGGGAACAAAAACAACGCCGAGGGTACTAACGCGTACCGGCTTTCCGCTCGTGTCTATCGCACGATAGAGTTTCATATTCAGCCCTCTTTGGTACATCCTATCGCTTGATTCCCTCCGACAGCTCCGCAACCATCCACATGAACTTTGATATACCTTGAATCTATCATGAGCCAATTGGTGTCCACTTCCCCGACCACCGCAGCGGCTATTCTTTTCCACACACCGCTGTCCCACCAGCGAAAAACTGTCGGTAGGTGTTTTTCCAGCCGCTGTATTTGGGGGTATATTTCTCCACGGTGCGCCATTTCTGATACTCCAACATACCGTGCGTTGCTAAACCGCCGATTGTCCTGTTCCACTCGACCCCATTGCCCAGTCCTTCCCGGCATGGGCTTCGTGTTTCATAGACCGCGGTTTCAGACGGGCAGCGTACATCCAAAATCTTCCCACGCATTGGATTCGTGCGCTTCATCAGAAATTTAAATTTTTCTTGGCGTATGCATATAGTTCTTGTCAAGCGTTATTTTTAATAGTATTATTATGTATCTTTACGGGCGCGGCTACATCCTCAAGCCTAGAGGCGTGGGCTGGATGCCGGACGATTACAAGGCGGATACACAGATGAACAAAAAGGGCAGATTCGGCGATTACGGCGGACAATACATCCCCGAAACGCTGATGAACGAAATTATCGCGCTGGAAGCGGCGTATAACCATTACAAGGATGACCCCGATTTTAATGCAGAACTGACGGACCTGCTCAGAAATTACGCGGGGCGTCCGTCTTTACTGTACTATGCCGAAAAGATGACCCGTACGCTCGGCGGCGCGAAAATCTACCTTAAGCGGGAAGACTTGAACCATACCGGCTCCCACAAGATCAATAATGTGCTGGGGCAGACGTTGCTGGCGAAAAAGATGGGGAAAACCCGTATCATTGCCGAAACGGGCGCGGGGCAGCACGGTGTCGCCGCGGCAACTGCGGCGGCTCTGCTTGGCATGGAGTGTGAAATCTTTATGGGAAAGGAAGACACGGAGCGGCAAGCCCTCAACGTGTACCGCATGAGACTGCTGGGCGCTTCGGTCCACGCGGTAACGTCCGGTACGCAAACCCTGAAAGACGCGGTAAACGAAACGATGCGCGAATGGGTAAGCCGTGTACATGACACCCATTACGTGATCGGGACGGTGATGGGACCGCACCCGTTTCCCACCATCGTGCGGAATTTTCAAAGCGTCATCAGCCGCGAAGCGCGTGAACAAATCATCGCGAAAGAAGGCGCACTTCCCGCTGCGGTTATCGCGTGCGTGGGCGGTGGCAGTAATGCAATGGGCATGTTCTACCACTTCATCGGCGATACAGATGTGCGCTTAATCGGATGCGAGGCTGCGGGCGAAGGGCTTGGTACCGGGCGGCATGCGGCAACGATCAGCACGGGAAGCCGCGGCGTGTTTCACGGCATGAAATCGTACTTCTGCCAGAACGATGAAGGGCAGATTGCGCCAGTCTATTCGATTTCAGCGGGACTTGACTATCCGGGCATCGGTCCCGAACACGCATGGCTGCACGATACCGGACGCGCACAATACGCCGCTGTTACCGATGAGCAGGCAGTGGGCGCGTTTGAGGAACTTGCCCGCACGGAAGGCATCATCTGCGCCATTGAAAGTGCGCACGCGGTGTATTACGCGCGGGAGATCGCGCCCCGTTTCGGGCGTGAAGAAAGCATTATCATCTGCCTATCAGGGCGCGGTGATAAAGATGTCGCGGCTATAGCGCGGTATCGAGGAGAAAACGTCCATGAGTAATATCGGTCACGCATTCAAAAACGGTGTGGCGTTCATCGCCTTTGTTACCGCAGGCGATCCCAGCATTGAGAAAAGCGCAGAGTTCATTCTGGAACTTTCCCACTCCGGCGCGGACATTATAGAAATCGGCGTTCCGTTCTCCGACCCCATTGCCGAAGGCGCGGTTATCCAGCAGGCGAATATCCGCGCACTCAAAGCAGGAGCGACTATTGAACGCGTATTCGGGTTAGCCGAAACCGTACGCCGTGAAAGCACGGTACCGCTCGTCTTCCTCACCTATCTGAATCCGGTGTTTCACTACGGCTACCGCGCGTTTTTTGAGCGGTGCGAACGGGCGGGCGTTGATGGCGTTATCATCCCGGACCTGCCGTTTGAGGAACATGGCGAAGTACGCCCCATTGCCGCAGACTGCGGCGTTGATTTGATTTCGCTCATCGCGCCGACTTCCGCACGGCGGATCAAAGACATTGCCCGCGCCGCGTCAGGGTTCTTGTACATCGTCTCATCACTCGGTGTTACGGGTGTCCGTAGTGAAATTACCACGGACCTCTCCGCGCTGCTCGGCGCGGTCAAAGCCGAAACGTCCCTTCCAGCCGCAGTCGGTTTCGGTATTCACACGCCGGAGCAGGCGGCGGACATTGTGCGGTTCGCGGACGGCGTTATTGTCGGCAGCGCTCTGGTGTGTATTATCGAACGGCATGGGGAAAACGCCGCGCCGCACCTTGCTGCGTATGTCAAACGCATGAAATCCGCCATCGCGGACGCCGCATCCCCAGCCAAACCGGCAGAACGCGGTAAGTAATGGAATGTGAAAAAGCGTAGAAAAGACGGCGGCTACCGTGTCGCTTCAAACGATAACATGTATGAGCGAGCCGCTTGAAAGAGTTTATTGAGCGAAATCGCCGATAATGGTACTTCTCAAGCAATCTTCCGCTTGATCTTTTTTGCAGATATGATATAATTACGAACATTCCAAGTCATGGAACAAAAAATACTTTGGAGGTGTTATGCGTAAACTCGTTTTAATACTCATAGCCTTTATTGCGGTAGTAACCTTTATAAGGGCTTTTGATAATGGAGGCGCACTAGCATCCGGTCTTTCAGTCCAGACCGCTGATATATCTTCGGATAATAATTCAGATTAGTTTTATCGTGTATCTTGATACAAAAGATGATAAGAGAACCAATCATACATTCAAACAATACTTCTTTTGAAACGATTTTAGATGAAACCTGTGAACGCCTATTGGGGAAAAAAGGACAGTATTCTATTACCCGTCTTGTGCAGATGGAAGCTGATTTGATAGAAATGGAGAAAGAACTTGATACGTTCTTGCAACATTACAAGATGCAATGAACTAGTTCTGGCGCTTCTTCTTTTTTGCGTCATACACGACCTTTCTGCAAAAATACGTTTTAGCGGTATTGACATATCAAACGACAGCAGGGTGCTTTTTAGGGTAGACAACTATGGCATCTGTGAAGAAAGCGCCTTGTTTGCATCTCATCTTGTTGATTTTAGCCTGAAACAGTTCACCGCGTTCCCCACAAAGCTCGACTTGCTTGAAAACGGCAGGATGCTCCTTGTACGCAATAGCTTCGGCTGGACCCGTATTCCGGTTGTCGGCGGTCTTCCATCGTTGTTTACAGACTATCCGTCTTTTATTGAACGTTCAGATGTTTCCGCAGTCACTGATGAAAAAGTCGAGAATGCGGTCGTCTCGAGAGACGGGAAATGGCTCGTGCTGCTGGAAAGCGTAAGCGCCGCCTACGGTGATCTTATCCTTATGAATATCAGTTCAGGCGCAAGAACCCTCATCGCTTCCCATGTAGAGAAAGCGGATCGCCATTTTCCTGTCCGGTGGTGTCCTACCTCTCAGGCGTTTATCTACGAGCGGAACGGCACGCTCTACTACTATCAGCTCGGCGCCACGTCTCCCATAGAAGAACGATACCGCTTGATAGGCGAAGGAAGCATTACCTGTGCGGTATGGGAAGAACAGGGCGATTTTTTCTATATTAAAGGCGCTACGGTGTACCGTATGAGAGGCTCTGAGCTCTTTCTCCGTTCCCTGTACCGTGATTTTCTGGAAATCGGGTATATTGCAGGAACGCTTCCTTTTACCTTTGAGCCTGATTTCGATGAGTTTTATATAGCGCCTGATGCAGGTTCCCTTTTGATTTCTAAAGCGGATCGCACTCTCTTTTTTTACCCGCTTGAGGATGCCGGCAGAACAACAGCGCCGTACCTTCAATTACCTAAACTATGTTCAGGCATTACGGTGATCTGGTCATCAGACAATATCATAACGGTCTTTGCACGTAATGGAACTGTACAAATCGTGTACCGGTTACATGCCGATGCCGAATCGGTATTTGTTCTCATTGAATCTCCCAATATGGATAATGCGGCGCTTTCCCCTGACGGCAAGCGGGCGCTTCTTTGGGGGGAAAGCGGCGCGGTTCTTTACGATTATAGACAATGGCGGACAATCCGCTCCATAAGCGAAGTGCCGTCCTATGATTGTTTTTGGCTTGGGTATGATGATTTTATTATCGGTGATGAAGATCGGATTGAGCGTATTCATATCGATCAGGATAACGACATAACCCGAAATCTCATCTGTCTTTCTTCCGCCAATAGTTTTGCATTTGAAGTCAGTACCAACCGCATACTCGCCAGTAATAACGGAGCGTGGTTTGTTACAGACGGGAGCAGTGTATGGGCGGAAATACAGGAGCCAGTGGTACGTCCCGCTTCGCTTGTGTCAGGGCGGTACCGTGTATATCTTGAAGAACAGCCGACGGGTTTATACGAAAACCTTCCCATGATACGGAATACGACGACGGTTGGAACTACAACGCTAGTACATAAGCATGATTCAAGCGGAACCAGCAGTTCTGGCGGTGATAAAACCATTGCCCTGTGCTTTGATGTATACGATGATGCAACCGGCGTAAGCCATGTGCTTGATGCGCTTGATTTCTTCGGCGTACAGGCGACGTTTTTCCTGAACGGTGAATGTATTCGCCAGTATCCCGCAGCGGTCAAGCGCATTGTTGATGCGGGGCATGAGGCTGCCTCCCTGTTTTTCGCGCCGCTTTATCTGTCTTCGTCCCGTTACATAATAGACAACGATTTTATTTCACGTGGACTTGCCCGTAATGAAGATGAATTTTTTGTTGTGACCGACAAGGAGCTGACATTGTTCTGGCACCCGCCCTTTTATATCTCATCACCGGAAATAATGGAAGCGGCGCGGTCTCTGGGGTACACAACGGTGACACGGGATATTGACCCTGATGATACGTTTACCAGAGCGGAAGCCCTCCAGCTGGGAGTTCCGTTTAGAAGCGCCTCCGAGATTATTGACGCTATCATGGAGAAAATACAGAGCGGTTTTGTTGTTCCGATACGCTTGGGGCTATTATCGGGATCACGCGAAACGTATGTGTATAACCGTATCTTTGTTTTGCTTGACGCCATTACCGCCGCCGGTTATTCGGTTGTACCGGTATCAAAAATAGTGCGATAGTACGCTTTACCCGCCCTCTTACGGGGGCAGGGTTTATATACTCCTTTCTCATAAGCCATCCCGCCGCTTGACTTTGTCTTCTAAAATAGCTACTATATCTCAATATCATTAAAAGAAGGAAAACTATGCGTTTACAGAATAAAAAAGCCCTTGTTACCGGCGCCTCGCGAGGTATAGGTAAGTCTATAACCAGTTTGTTTTTAGCGGAAGGCGCTGAAGTCTGGGGCGTAAGCAGTACAGCGCCTGATGATTTTGAGGAGCGCCGCGCAAAAGCCGCAGCAGAATCAGGCGGAATTCTCCATTGGATAAGCGCGGATTTGAGCGATCTCGCACGTATTGAGCAGATCGTCAAAGACGCGCTTAAAGAATCCGGTGGGTTTGACGTACTGGTGAACAATGCGGGTATCACAAAAGACGCGCTTTCTTTTAGAATGACGCTTGAAGATTTTCAAAAAGTGATTGACGTCAATTTGACGGCGGCGTTTCTCATTGCCAGAACCATAGCCGCCGATATGATCCGCAAACGGGCGGGGTCTATCGTCAATATGTCGAGCGTTGTGGGTATTCATGGCAACGGAGGACAGACGAATTACGCGGCAAGCAAGGCGGGGCTTATTGGGCTTACCAAGAGTTTGGCGCGGGAAACCGCGTCCCGCGGCGTACGGGTCAATGCCATAGCCCCCGGCTTTATCGTGTCCGATATGACTAACGCCCTGCCGGATGCCGCAAAAGAGGCTATGCTTGCCGCTATACCGCTGAAACGTGCTGGCAATCCGCGGGACATTGCGGAAGCGGCGCTGTTTCTGGCGTCCGAAAGCTCCGCATATATTACCGGCCAGATCATATCCGTTGACGGCGGTATGTTTATGTAGCGGAACACAAAAACATATTACGGACTTAATTTGAAGAGAGGTATGCTATGAAAAAGAAAGTGGTTGTTACCGGTATGGGGATCGTGTCTCCTATAGGAAACTCAATTACGGATTTTGAACGCAGCTTGAAAGCCGGAAAGAGCGGCATTGGTCCCATTACCCAGTTTGATACAACCGGTTTTGATGTAAAGATTGCGGGTGAAGTACGAGACTTCGATCCTTCGTTGTGGATAGATAAAAGGGACGCCCGCAAAATGGCGCGGTTTACTCAGTTTGCTGTTGCCGCCGCGTATCAGGCGCTTGATCAGGCGGGGCTTCTTGCGGCAAGGGAAGACGGACGCAGATATATGGCAAGCGCCGCCGAAAGAACCGGCGTTGTGCTGGGGAACGGCATAGGCGGCTTCGAGATCGTTACGGAGTCGTTCCGTAAATTATTCGAGCTCGGTCCCAAGCGGATGTTGCCGTTGACCATTCCGCTTATGATTAACAATGAAGCCGCCGCTAATATTTCCATGATTTTCGGCGCGAAGGGTCCCGCTTTTACGCAGGTTACCGCGTGTGCATCGGGAACGGACGCATTGGGGCAGGCGCTCGATCTCATCCGTGCGGGACGTTGCGATGCGGTCATTACGGGAGGGACGGAATCGTGTATAGTCCCGTTTGGCATAGGCGGCTTCCAGATGCTCAAAGCCCTGTCAACAAAGCGCAACCATGAGCCTGAAAAAGCCTCCCGTCCTTTTGACGCTGATCGGGATGGTTTTGTGCTTGGCGAGGGGGCGGGCGTCATGGTGATTGAGAGTGAAGAACACGCGCTTGCACGGGGCGCGGCGGTTTTGGCGGAATTCGCCGGTTACGGCGCGACTGCGGACGCCTATCACATCACTTCGCCATCGCCGGACGGCGAAGGTGGCGGCAGGGCGATAAAGCTGGCGCTTGAGGATGCTGGTCTTGCGCCGGAAGAAGTTCAATACTACAACGCGCACGGTACATCCACCGAGATAAACGATCCGACTGAAACCACGATGATACGCCATGCTTTCGGCGCTCATGCGGATACGATGAAGGTCTCCAGCATCAAGAGCATGACCGGACATTGCGTTGCGGGTTCGGGCGGCATAGAGGCTATAGCCTGCGTGCTTGCCATTCAGCACGGCTTTTATCCGCCGACCATCAACCTTGAGCATCCTGATCCGGCATGTGATCTTGATTATGTTCCCAACGCCGTCCAATACGGCGAAATCACCGCGGCGGCTTCGGGTTCTCTGGGATTCGGCGGTCATAACGGCGTGGTTGTATTCAAAAAATATGGAGCGTACGAGGGACGTTCAACGTTCCCATAACGGAGAGAGTATGAATAATGACATAGAAGCGTTGCTGCCGCATCGGAGTCCCTTTTTGTTTGTGGACGAGATTGTTTCGGCGGACGAAAAGCGCATTGTCGCACGGCATGTTTTTACCGAGAAGGAGTTTTTCTTTGCGGGACATTTCCCTGAATATCCGGTAGTACCGGGCGTCATCTTGATTGAGACTATGGCACAGTCAGGGGGCGCGGGTCTGCGGTGTATAGGCGCACTGGGCGGAGATTCGCTTTTTTTCCTTGCGTCCGTTGACAAGGTGAAATTCCGGCGGCAGGTGCGCCCCGGAGAAGATGTCCGCTCCGAGATAGAAAATCTGCGCGTCTCCTCTAACATGATAAAGCAGGCGGGTAAGGCGTATGTGGGCGATGAGATTGCGGCTGAAGCCGAGTGGCTCTGTCTTGTAGGAAACAGGTAACGCGCCAGCCCGCCATTCCATAACCGTTTTGTACATAATCATTGAAGCCGCTGGTTACGGCGACTTTAGCCTTCCATAAGTACCATTAAAAAATAACGCTTGACAGGCATGATAGATATATATAAGATATCTTCTATAAGCAGTGAAGATTGTGAAACAACAGACTTATCAATAAGCGATGAGCGGCTGACATTAAAGAGGAGATCTTATATGAAAGATATAAAAAACCAGAAAAGCGCCGCCATGCGCCACAGGCTCCGTACATGGCTCAAAACCATATACATGAGACTTAGCCCACTCTATCGGAGACAGTGCGCGGTAGAGCATCAGATTAACACCGCGGTACAGCAAGTGCTTGATAGGATCGGCGTTATAGAGACCACGCTGAAAGAGAACGAGAATAGGCGGCAAGACATAGCTAACGCGGCGCTTCAGCAGGCGCTCGACCGAATCGGCAGCGTGGAGACTACGCTCAAGGAAAACGAGAGTAAGTGGCAAGACATAGCTAACGTGGCGCTTCAACAGACGCTTGACCGAATCGGCAGCGTGGAGACTACGCTCAAGGAACAACTCAAGGAGCATGAAAGCAGGTGGCGGGATCAAGCTAACGCGGCGCTTCAACAGATGCTTAATAGGCTCGGCGCGGCGGATCTCAGACTGAAGACCATGAACCAGACAATCAACATGGTATCGGTCAAAACGAGCACTCTCAATCTACACGCTACACGGGGGGGGGGGGGGGTAAACCGCCGGACAATAACAGTTTTCTTTTTGGTGCATAATATAGAAGTGTGGTCTTCATTGGACGGCGTGTACCGCGCCATGCTGAAAGACGGGCTGTTTAGCGTGATTGTCGCGTCATGCCATAGAAAATATCCTTCCGGGACATCGTACCATGATGAGGATGTCGTCCATGAGGGCTTACAGAAGGCGGGTGTGCATCATATACGGTTTGTCAGCGAGGACGGTTACGAGGAACTTACCATACTAAAGCGGTTGCGTCCTGACGTGATCTTTCGTCAATCGCCGTGGGATAATGACATACCGCCGGCATTCTCACGAGAGAATCTCATGTTTGCCCGGCTGTACTACGTTCCTTATGAAATAATGCTACTGCTTATAGACACTGATAAGAATAAGAATGAGAATGAGAAATTCATGACTAACTACCATCATAGCGTTGAGCATACTTTTGTGTTAAATGAAACGGTTAAACAGGAATATGAGGATCGTTATGCTGCCGCAAGCGTGGCAGTAACCGATCATCCCCGCGTTGACGAGATACTCCGCGCCAAACCGGAGTGGCCTCTGTATACGAATAACGCTTTCCGTGTACTGTGGAGTCCCCACCACTCAATTTTTGATGGGTGGTATGACTTCGGCACATTCTTAACAACATGCGAGCCTATACTTGCTATGGCTGCGGATACTGCGGACGCTGATTTTCTTTTAGCCATGCATCCTGGACTGCTTGGGTCTTTTGAACGACTGGAGAAGGATAACCCTAAAGAGTATGCGAGAGTGCAGCATTTCTTTGCCGAATGGGAGCGACTGCCCAACACCGGCACACTCCGGCACGGCGGCTATATGACCGCAATGAAAGCATCCGACTTATTAATAACAGATGGGATTAGTTTATTGGCTGAATACCAATTCGTTACTAAACCAATACTGTTTATTGAGCGCGAAGGACACACGGAGTTTAACAGTATTGGCAAGAGAATGAGCGCGGGCTGGAATACGGTTGCAAGTACCGACATGGATACGCTGAAAGAAATGGTGCTGTACTTTAAGAACGGCGGCACTGACAGTCATCGGGACGCGCAGATCAAGAACGTGGAATTCCTCACGCAGCATCTCAATGCGGCTGAAAACATTCTGCACATTATCAAACAAGATTTCGGGTTCTAACTCACGAGTGGACGCAAGGCGGCGGCTCTTCGTGCCTTTGACCGTCTGCCGACAAGTCGTGTAACCGCTTCCGGTGGCGGCATGGATTAAAGCCCCGCATACGCAGACGCTACTTGCTATAACAGAGAGGCGTGTAGAACAGGAACGCCGGCGCGGCGGCTTTGGACGCGCTTATTCCGTTGCCATAACGCTATTTTGTGCTATAATTTCACCATGAACGAAAGAACTGAACGTATTCTTGAATTCGATGTAATCAGAAACCGCCTCGCCGCCTGTTCGTTGAGCGAGGAGGCGATGCGGCGTATTCGCGCCGAAAAGCCGCTTGTTGATGCGGAGGCTGCCGGACGGCTCAAAGGGCTTGTTTCGGCAGTCCGTGAACGCATGGAAAGCGGCGATGAGGAAAAACAGGAAAGCCTTCCCGACATAGGGTTTCTGTTTGCAAAACTTGCGGTTGAAGGCGTAAGCCTTGAGCAGGACGAAGCGTTTGCCATAGGGCTGTTCATTGAGCGAGGCAGGATTCTCGCCCAGTGGCTTACGTCCGGTTCGCATAAAGACTACGCGCCGCTCCGCGCGCTTACGGAAGCCGTACCGGACTGTACAAGCCTCGCCCGCGAGGTGTTCCGCATATTTAACAATGACGGCAGCCTCAAAGATTTGCCTGAATTTCAGGAGATACGCCGGCGTATCCAAAGGCTTACCAGCGAGCTTGAGGCTGCCGCCGCCCGTTATATCGGTAGCGAGGACATCCGGCGTATGCTGCAATCAACCGTGCCGTCTCAACGGGACGGGCGGTCTGTTCTTGCGGTGAAAGCCAATTTTCGCGGGCGTATACGGGGCATCGTACATGAGGTTTCCGCAACCGGACAGACCGTCTTCATCGAACCGGAAGACATTGTTGAGAACAATAACGATATTCTTATTGAGAAACGCCGCCTTGATGCGGAAATCCTCCGTGTGCTGCGGGAGTTGACGGCAAAGATCGCCGAAAGCCGCGAGGTAGTGGAAGAGTTTCACGAGAAAATCATCGCGCTGGAGGTCATACGGGCGAAAGCCCGTTATTCAAAAGACATTCGCGGCGTCTTTGCAAAAGAGAGCCGGAATATCATACTCAAACGCGCCCGTCATCCGCTCTTGGGGAGTTCCGCGGTACCCATCGACTTTATTATGAGTGAAGATATACGTACCGTTATCATCACCGGACCGAACACGGGCGGCAAGACCGTCGCTCTCAAGACCGCGGGTCTCTTTGCCCTGATGAACCAGAGCGGGCTTGCCGTTCCCGCGGACGAAGGCACGGGTCTTCCGGTATTTGACGGCGTTTTCGCGGACATCGGAGATGAGCAGTCCATAAGCCAATCGCTTTCGACCTTTTCCGCGCACATGACCGCCGTCTCATCAATTACCGCAGCGGCTACGGATCAATCGCTCGTACTGCTTGATGAACTCGGCTCCGGCACAGACCCTGAAGAAGGAAGCGCCCTCGCTATGGCAATCCTTGATTATCTGATTGAGAAGCGCGTTTCGCTTATCGTGACCACCCACCACAGCGTCTTGAAGAATTACGGTTATACGCGGGAACAAGTAGAGAACGCTTCCGTTGAATTCGACAGCCGCACCCTTTCCCCGACATACCGCATCGTCATGGGTATTCCCGGAGAAAGCCGCGCCATTGACATTGCGGCGCGTAACGGGCTGCGGGCTGAAATCATCGAAAAGGCGCGTGAGTACATCGGCGCTGATCGCTCGGATGTGTCCCTCCTCATCACGGGGCTTAAACAGAAGCGCCGCGAACTGGACAGCGCCGCCGAAGAACGCGCGCGGGAAGAAAAGCGGCTGCGTGAGGAACGGCGCGCGCTCGATCTCAAAGAACTGCGGCTTAAACAAAAGGAGCTGGAGATTAAAGCGGGCGAGACCGGCAGGATGAGAAAGCTGCTTGACGGGAGCAGGAAGACGCTTGAAAACCTCGTGCGCGAGCTGAAAGAAGGGGAAATAACCCGCGAGAAAACGCTTAAAGTGAAAGAGTTTCTGCATGATCTGGAGAAAAGAGCCGCGCATGAGGCGGATGCTTTGCGTGAAGAAGAACGGGCGCTGCGAAGGGAACAACAGGCTCGCGGCGATGATGACCAGCCGCCGGATGCGGAGCGGATGCCCGCGTCTGAAAGTAACGCGCCGTTGGCTGAAGGCGCGGAAGTGCTGGTAGCGTTGTACAAGCAGCGGGGAACCGTTATCCGTCAGGAAAAGAACGGCTGGCTTGTGGAAATCGGATCGCTCCGCATGAATTTTCCGGCGGACGCGCTGACGCCCGCGCGGTCTGCTCACGAACCGCTCAAACCGGCGCTTGTTGTTACGGATTTATTGCCCCAAGCAACCGCGGCGCTGGAACTCAATGTGCTGGGAATGCGTCTTGAAGAGGCGCTGGACGCCTTACAGCGGCAGATAGACGCCGCGGTCTTATCAGGCTTAACGGAATTCGCGGTCATACACGGCAAGGGCTGCGGCGTTCTTCAAGAGGGCGTACATACGTTCCTGAAAAGCGACCGCCGTATTGCGGAGTTCCGCTTTTCCCGTCCGGAAGCGGGCGGGTTCGGCAGAACCGAAGTCGTCCTCATAGAATAGCCCCTCATTGCGCTGTCAATACAGCGAATCGCCCGGCGCTACCGGCGTAGCGTTGGGCTTCTTGTTTACCGTCCCCGTAACGGTACAGAAATAGCAGCCTGTCGCGGCGCCGGCGTCAACGATTTTGAGAGAAATGTATAAAAAAATCTGAACAGGACTTGACTATTTTATCTGAAGTTGCTATAGTGAATCATTCCCCTGTAGCTCAGTTGGCAGAGCAAGTGGCTGTTAACCACTGGGTCGGCGGTTCAAGCCCGTCCGGGGGAGCGCGAAAGCCCGTCTTTGGACGGGCTATTTTTTTTGCGACGCTCCGCACGGCTACAGGCGTAGCGGTCGTATCCAAAGGCAACGCGCTATTCCCGCTTGTTCATCAATACCTGTTGATAGGTCAACAGTACCGTGATATACTCATTTGAAGAAAGGAAATGCAAGTTTAGTAACATTGAAGGGCGTTTCCGGTAACGCATTGAAAGGATACAGGAGGATGAGATGAAAGGCGGGTAAGCGGGCGTTATGCGGGACGACTGATTTCGGCTGGGTACGCACAGGAATAGCGTGCGGAAAAGGCGGCTCGTGATGCGCCGCCTGTGTATCAGAAGGAGTTTTTATATGAAGCGGCGTATATGCGTTGCGGTTTTTACCGTGTTGGCGGTTTCCTTGCCCGCTCAAAACGTCAGTGATTTTGAGATTCAAGGCAATGATGATGGCACCATGACCATATTGAATTATAAGGGCATGGCGAAAGAGATTGTTATACCTGAAAAGATATTTAACATGCCGGTAACCCGTTTGCGGGAAGGGGCTTTCTCGGAAAAAGGCTTAACCAGTGTTACGATTCCCGGCACGGTAACGTTTATTGGAGACGGGACGTTTTCGGGCAACCTGTTGACCAGCGTAACGATACCGGAAACGGTGGAATACATCGGTAATAATGCGTTTTCCGCTAACCGGTTAACGGACGTTGCCATACCCGCGAAGGTCGTTACTATCGGCAGCGGCGCGTTTCGCGGGAACCGTTTAACATCGGTCCGCATACCGGACAGCGTAATCTATATCGGGAGCTACGCTTTCTCCAATAATGCCCTAGCCAGCGTCATAATCGGGAACGGGGCGCTATTCATCGGCGATAACGCTTTCTATGGCGATTATTATTATTATGCTGACCATTCTTATAACGAGAATAATCAGATAGCAACCATTACCCTCGGCAAAAACGTTACCTATATTGGCAATAACGCTTTCTGCGAGCACCGGGCTTCATCAATAATCATACCGGATAGCGCGGTGTTTATAGGAGGGCGGGCATTTGAGCCCAATTCCGGCGATTCATTAACCAGCATTACCATAGGCAAATACGTCATGTTTGGAACATATTATGAATACGGCGCATTCTATCGTAACGGCAATTTTGACGAGATATATCAAAACAACGATAAGCGGGCGGGAACATACACGTATGCAAAGGATGGTACATGGAGTTACGCCCGGTAACGCCGCCGCCGCGATGGAACGCCTTGTTGCAGGCGCGGTAGTGAAATATGTTTACACCTTTGCTTGTATGAGCGAAGAAAGTTTATAAGGAGAAATGTATGACAAAGAAAAACCTGCGGCAGCCGCCGCCCACGTACAAAGCGGTAATTGAATGGGTAAAAAAGAATAAGGGCTATACGGTCAAAACTTGCTGGATAGCGCACGTCAAAGAGCAAATGGGCTATCCGATGAGAGAAGCCCCCAACCGCAATGGCCTTAAGCGTGTAAACCCATGTCCTCCCTCAAAGGCCGACGGCATACAGGAAGCGTTGGAAAAGGCATGAAGATGTCCGGCAAACGCATAGGAAGGAGAAGGATATGGATATTAAGGATAAGATTTGCAGGGTGTTGAAGACACTCGAATTTGAACCATACACGGAAGAAGATAATGGCCTAATTTTCAAAGGGTTGATACCGGACGAGATTGCACTGTACTTTAAGAAAGGAAACGGCAACGAAGTACCGTGTTTTGGTATCTGGATGGAAAATGAGGATTGGAACACAATGTTGCGTGATAAGCTCAAAGACGAATTACAGAGGTGCGTATGCAGCAACAAGTACGGCAAGCTGGAAGAAGTTAAGATTGATAAGGAGGGTATTTGGATATACTGTACGATAACTGATAAGAGTGCTTCCGTCATTGACTGGATCATAGCGGCAGCGGAAGAATTGGAACATCGGGGTAAGTATATAATTCGCCGTTATCTACAGGAAATGGAGTAGGAGCAGCGTGAATGCGTGAGCCGTTTGGCTCACCTATATTCGGAGTTTTGGGGCGGAGGCGGTCATGCGCCCCAAAACTCCGCAAACAAGCCGCGAATAAAAAAGTGGGGGTAGCGGAAAAGCCGCAGGCTTTGGAGCGAGGGGGAGCAGCGTACACAAGAACGCGATATAGCGCGCAATACGCCGCCTTTCCCAAAGCGGCGCTCCCCCTCCTGATCTTTCCTACCATATATAAACGATGTATGCCGCCATACATAAGCCTGTTATGCCGGCATAAACCAGCGATTTAGGTCAACATAAATCAGCGGTTTCAGTCGGCATAAACCAGCGGTTTCAGTCGGCATAAACAAGCGATTTCAGTCGGCATAAACAAGCGATTTCAGTCAACATAAATCAGCGATTTCAGTCGGCATAAATCAGCGATTTAGGTCAACATAAATCAGTGGTTTCAGTCGGCATAAATCAGCGATTTCAGTCAACATAAATCAGCGATTTCAGTCGGCATAAACCAGCGATTTAGGTCGGCATAAACAAGCGATTTAGGTCGGCATAAACAAGCGATTTAGGTCAACATAAATCAGCGGTTTCAGTCGGCATAAACCAGCGATTTAGGTCGGCATAAACCGCTGATTTCAGTCGGCATAAACAAGCGGTTTCAGTCAACATAAACCAGCGATTTCAGTCAACATAAATCAGCGGTTTCAGTTGGCATAAACCAGCGGTTTCAGTCGGCATAAATCAGCGATTTAGGTCGGCATAAACCGCTGATTTCAGTCGGCATAAATCAGCGATTTCAGTCAACATAAATCAGTGGTTTCAGTCGGCATAAACAAGCGATTTAGGTCGACATAAACCAGCGATTTCAGTCAGCATAAACCAGCGATTTCAGTCGGCATAAACCAGCGATTTAGGTCAACATAAATCAGCCTGTTACGCCGGCATACATAAGCGGTTTACGCCACCATACAATGCGCCTGCTCCGGCGGCGGAAATAAGTCCGGCGCGCCCGCCCTTGTTTTATAATGCGTAAAGGTCTATAGTATCCCCTATGAACACTACTTTTAATAACGATGCAATCGCCAGTTATATTGAGGCATCCGTTCCGCTTGCAAAGGAACTTGAGACGGAATTGACCAAACGCCCCGCGCTGTCGCCTGATTCAGGCGGGGAAGGAGAGGTTGATAAATGCGAATTCCTCGAAGCGTGGCTTAGGGCGCGGGGGATTACCCGCCTTGAACGCTTTGATGCGCCTGATGCGCGGGCAAAAAAGGGGATTCGACCGAATCTGGTCGCCACGATTCCGGGACGCGAGGATGCGCGGCGTCTGTGGATTATGAGCCATATAGATGTGGTGCCGCCCGGTGAACGCAAGCTGTGGCACAGCGATCCGTGGACGGTCATTCAGAAGGACGATGAGCCGTTGGGACCGCGCTTCGTGGGGCGGGGCGTTGAGGATAACCAGCAGGGGCTGGTCTCTTCGGTTATTGCGGCGCTTGCCCTTGTGAAAAACAACGTAACGCCGGCGCGTACCGTCAAGCTGCTGTTCGCCGCTGATGAGGAGACGGGCAGCGCTTATGGGATTCACTGGCTTCTTGAACATAAGGGCGGGCTGTTCCGCGCGGACGACATGGTGCTCATACCCGACGGCGGCGATCCGAAGGGTGAAAGCATAGAGATAGCGGAGAAAAATCTCCTGTGGATCACGTTCACCACAAAGGGGCTTCAGGCGCACGGCAGCCGTCCCGATCAGGGGAACAACGCCTGTCTTGCTGGCGCCTACCTCGCCGTAGCCCTGTATGAGGGGCTTTCGCGCACGTTTCCCGCGCAGGATCCGCTTTTCGATCCCGATTATTCCACGTTTCAGCCCACCAAAAAGGAAGCCAATGTTCCAAACATCAACACCATTCCCGGCGAAGACGTGTTTTGCATGGATATGCGTATCCTCCCGCGCTACCCGCTTGCGGATGTGCTTGCGGAAATTGACGTCATTAAAGGGGGCGTCGAAGCGCGTTTCGGCGTAACCATAACGGAGGAGATCGCGCAGCGTTCAGAGTCGGCGGCGACGTCCGCGGATGCTCCTTTTGTCAAGAAGCTGTCGAAAGCGGTCAAGGACGTGTATCATGTTGAGACGCGGTGCATCGGCATAGGCGGCGGCACGGTTGCCGCGCCGCTCCGCAACAGGGGCATTGACGCGGCGGTGTGGTCGCGCATTGACGATGTCGCTCATCAGCCGAATGAGTACGCGCGTATCAGCAATATTGTGGGGGACGCGAAAGTAATGGCGGCGCTGATGTGCGATAATGAGCGGGAGCGGGAACCGCAGTAGTATGAAGGTGAATCATGCCTACACGTAAAATGCCTATTGGTATTCAAACCTTTGACGACATCATACAAGAGCGGTACGTCTACGTTGACAAAACCGCATACGTATACGAAATGGCGTCTATGGGTAAACACTACTTTCTGGGACGCCCGCGTCGGTTTGGGAAAAGCCTCCTGCTCTCCACGTTCAAAGCCTACTTCCTCGCCAAGAAGGAGTTGTTCAACGGGCTCGCGTTAGCGGGGCTTGAACGGGAATGGATAGAATATCCCGTGTTCCACCTAGACTTGAATGTTGGTAACTATGACACGGCTGCCGG
>JAISMJ010000064.1 GCA_031276815.1 Treponema sp. | reverse complement strand
AACGGCAGCCGTTTATGCGCGGCAATGGCGGAATCCGTAAGGAGGCCAATCAGTACATCTCCGTGCTTTTCCGCTTCGCGGATAATATTTATAATACCGGGATGAATAATGTCTCCCCTTATCCCCAAATATACGATCTTCCTCTTGTCAGCCATGTTTTTATCCTCATATTAACTGTACAACATCGCTTTATCCTCTGTCAAGTATCCGCATTAACGAGCCGGATGTGACTTTGCCATGGATGAATGGTCGCGTTTCGCATATATACCTCACATCTAATCTTTCCAGCATAAGGTTCAAACCGTATTCCCTTGTAATTCCGATGCATACTTCAAATCTAATTTTTTTTAGAGAGTATTCTCGTGGTTTCTTTTCTGTAATGTCTGTTATTACGGGATTATATTCTTTCGGTGATAAAACCAAATAATTTCATTTTTGAAATTATTCGCCCCGAAAATCTTGTCCAGAATGTCCACGCGGATATAGGCGTTGGCGTGCCAATCGCAATGCAGGAACATGCTCCCCGTGGGCTTGAGGATACGGTACATTTCCGCAACCCGCTCTTTCAGCCATGCACTATAATGTTCCATACCGCCTGATCAGCGGTCCTGAAAACTGTAGACTTCCCCCGCGTCCCCCAGATAACCTCGTAATTCCGGTTGCTGAAAAACGGCGGGTCAAGGTAGATAAGGTCAACGCTCTCTGCTTCAGTGTTTTTGAGAATTTCGAGGTTATCGCCAAGAATGAGTTTATGTACAGGCATACATAGTTCCCCGCATAACCATAAACCACCTCGTCAGAAGACTATCATCAAGGATTGTTTCTGCTGGTTTATTGCAATTCTTTTCACCAGTACGTCGGTCCGGCGCATTATCAGCGAATTGCTTGGTATTCCTCATAGTATAAGAATATAATAAATCCTCAATCCCAGCGTCATATGGTAGCGTATGGTCCATGTAGTCTCTCTTTATTCCCGCTGAAAAGTACAGAAAAAGCGCCGCATTATTTTTTAATATCTTTACGGTAGAACTGACCGCCTGAAAAATACTCTTTGGTGAGTTTTGCCACCAATGGGCTTAATAGCAGGACGGTGATCATGTTCGGCAGGATTATCAAGGCGTTGGTAAGATCGAGTACCGCGAGGATCGCTTCCAGCCCGAAAAAAGCGCCCAGCATGATGCTTATCACAAAGAAGATACGGGTAACTTTGGAAACAGCGGTATTGAAGAAAAACTCCACGAGTTTTTCGCCGTACCAGATCACCGCGATGATACTGGACAATGCAAAGAGGAAGAGAGCGATAGCAACAATATAACCGCCTACGCTACCCAGCACCTTTTGGAACGCCATAATCGGCATGGTAAACGCCAAATCAGGCGTGACTTCTTTCCACACGCCGCTGGACAATACCACCAGTCCCGACATGGTACAAATAAACCCGTCAACAAGGACTTCAAAAACGCCCCACAGTCCCTGGCGCACGGGGTGATCGGTAATCGCCGCTGCATGGGCGATGGGCGCCGATCCCATGCCCGCTTCGCACGAATAGGTTGCCCGGGCAAGTCCCATGCGGATAGCCATAGAGACTCCCGCGCCTATGAAACCTCCGGTGGCGGCGGTTCCGGTAAAAGCCGACTGAAACACAATGGAAAGGCTGGGAAAGATATTCCCGATATGGGCAAATATCACGATAAGGGAACCTACCACATATAATAGGCACATGATAGGCACCATCTTATCGGCTACTTTGGCAACCCGAATGAGACCGCCCAACACGACTGCGCCGACCATGACCATAAGGACAACGCCCGCAACGTACTTGTTGATTCCCATGACTTCGGCGTTTTGGATGAGCGAGAGGGATTGCGTCGCAATGGAGGGAAGATAGTATATCATAGCAACAAACGCTCCAGCCCGAGCCATGATCTTGCCTACCGACTTTATGGGGAAACCCTTGGTCATGTAGTAACCGGGACCGCCGATATAATGACCATCGGAATTTTTTTCCCGGTAGTAGACCCCCAGCACTACCTCGCTGAATTTGGTGGCGCCGCCGATGAAGAAGATCAGCCACATCCAGAAAAGGGCGCCCGGTCCGCCAAAGGCGATAGCTGCCGGAACGCCCGTAATATTGGAAGCGCCAACTGTGGACGCCATCGCCGTAGCCGCAGCCTGAAAAGGGCTTACCGTGCCTTCCCCCTTGCCCTTATCGAGTATCTTTCCAAACGTCTGTTTGAGGATATAGGGCAGATGCCGAATCTGAAAAAAATTAAGCCTAATGGTAAGGTATATTCCGCCTCCCACCAGCACAACCAAGAAGAGGACATTCCAGAAGAATCCGGAAATGGCGCCTACCGCCGAAAAGAATTGCTCCATATCGCATACTCCTTATGTATGGAAATTTGCTTATCATGCGGTAGTATCACCGGCACGCCGCCGGAACACGCCGCATTGTAAGGGCGCAAGCCCTTATTTACTCATCCATTAAAGCCTTGTAGAGTTCTACCACCGTAGGGATGATCTCATCGTTAAAATCGAATGCTACCGTGTGAATAGGAGCCCGTCCTTCGCCTGTTCCTACTCCAAACATAGCGCCTCTGGTTCGTTTAGTAAACCATGCAAAATCTTCAGCGCCCCGGCTCGGCGTATCTACTTCCAGCAGGGGCAATCCCAGCCGTTTTACAGCCCGACGCACCTTATCGGCGCTTTCTTTGTGGTTAAAGGTTGCAGGAACACTGTCGTGAAAGGAAATATCGTATTCCAAGCCATAGCGCACGGCTTGTTCCCTGGTTATATCCTCGATTCTTCGCGTCAGTTCTTCCAATTCACCGTCAAATTGGCTCCGAAGGGTCAGCAGCAGGCGTCCTTCGCTTGCCGACATGCCGAAGTCATCCTTCCCCGCCTGCATTCCGATAACGGTACTCATCGCCAGCCCTTTATACAATGCGGAAGCCGTCACATCCGGCATACTCCGTATGATCTCGGCGATGGCAAAACAGGGGTTTCGTCCGTCTTCCGGTTGACCGGCGTGGGCGGGAATACCTTTGAAATTGATTGACAGTCCGATAGAGCCGCAGCACGCGGTCCCATCTATGATGGTGATACAGTGTTCAGGCAGCCCCGGCACGTTATGATAGGAGAATACTTCGGAAATGTCCGCCTCATCCATTAAAGGCGCACACTCAATAGCGCCTTCAACGGTTTCTTCGGCGTGTTGAAACACAAAATACACGTTTTTATCAGCGCCGTATTTGTTTACTTCCAAGGCGCATGCGGCTAAACTAGCGCTGTGTCCGTCATGTCCGCATTTATGGGCAACGCCGGGGAACTGCGAGCTATAGGGCAACTCGATGGTCTCATCAAGGGGAAGCGCGTCAAAATCCGCCCGAAAAGCTATGGCGGGTCTGCCTTCGCCAGCCCGGTAACGGGCGTAAAACCAGCGCCCCTTATCCACAATCTCAAGGGACGTATATCGTTCCAAGAAGTCCATTAAATGCCGTTTCGTCCATACTTCCTGTCCGGACAATTCCGGATGCTGATGCAGTTCATGGCGCAGCATGACAGCCAGATTCAAATGTTCCGTATCCATTTTGTTCCTCTTTTTACACGCAAACGAATATAATATTGGTATTGTAACTATACGCCATGCAAATTACAAGCCGCATAGTACTCAAAAGCGCGCATATTTTTATAAACTCAATGATTTTTTTGGCGCATACGTGTAAATTTTTCATTCTGTGCAGCCGAATCATTGTGATATGACGCGCAGTCCTCATCAGGAAGCGGGTGAAGACCATGTTCGAGTTTCAGCGCGGAGAGCGGCTTTTTCCAGACCAAGCTAGCGTGAACCTTTCACGCCTTTGCCAGAATCGTCTTTCAGATGAAAAGTCGTACGCCGCTTTTGCTGACTACCGCCAAAGTACGGATTCGCGTACTAGTCAGAAGGGAACTATCGGGTCTTTGAACAGAATTAATTCTGCTTGGAGAGTAATTATCGAGTCTTTGAGTAGAATTAATTCTGCTCGGAGAGTAATTATCGGAGTTCAGAGCAGGCTTAATTCTGCTCGGAGAGGAACTATCGAGTCTTTGATCAGGATTAATTCTGTTCCGAAGGGAATTATCGGGTCTTTGAGTTTGACGACACCACCTAGTACGCCTTTCATTCTTAAACTTCAAATTGAGGGGCGCTCCTTAATAAGAAACAGGCTATCCTGTAGGGAACAGCCTGTGCCAGCTGTCCTTGCAGTATGGCTCATTTTTGTATATACTCTGTAAAGAGAGGAGCATAATCGGTGAATAACGTGGCAATCGCTATGCCGGACTACGAGGATGAAGAAACAGGAGAAAAAATCGTGCGCCTGCCGTCTTGGTTAAAGGAAACAATGCCGGATGCATTGCCTGCGGCGGCGCCTATGGCGTTTATTCTTGATGTTCTTGCCTATCTTGAGAAAGACAACTGGGATGTTTCAGTCGTTTTCTGCACTAACGCCACTATCTGCGCCCTGAACCGGCAGTTTCGGAACATGGACGAGCCTACCGATGTACTGTCATTCACGCTTGGTGAAATGGACGGTGAACGGTTCCTTCCCGGAGACATTGTAATCTCCCTTGAAATGGTTGAAGAAAACGCCGCCTATTTTGGCGTTCCCGTTGAAGAAGAACTGCGCCGCCTGTTGGTTCACGGCATCCTTCACCTTAACGGCATGGATCACAGCGGGCATCTGGCAAGAACGCCGGAAGCCGGCGCACCGGATCCCCGCGAAATCGAACCCATGCTGCGCTTACAAGAGGAAATTTTGACGGCGTTGGCAAGGCGCGAAAAGAAAGGAATCAGATGGGAAAGATAAAGCGGCGCGGCGAGCCCGCTATCGGCGATATTCTCCACGCAGAAAAGCCGCTGTCGGAAGACGAGCGGGATATAACGCTCCGCCCTCAAAACATAGCCGAATTCCTTGGACAGTCAAAGATAAAAGAAAACCTCGCGGTGTTCATCGCCGCCGCAAAAGCCCGCAGGGAAAGCCTCGACCACCTGTTTTTGATAGGACCGCCCGGGCTTGGAAAAACGACGCTGGCGCAAGTGGTTGCCCATGAACTAGGCGTTGATTTCAAGGTAACATCGGCTCCCGCCCTTGATAAGCCGAAAGATCTTGTCGGTATTTTGACTACTATGAGTAAAAACTCGGTGTTTTTCATTGATGAGATTCATCGGCTAAAGCCCGCTATTGAGGAAATGCTGTATATTGCCATGGAAGACTATGAGCTTGACTGGATCATCGGGCAGGGACCGGGCGCGAGAACCATGCGGCTGCCCATTCCGCGCTTTACGCTTGTTGGCGCTACGACCAAAGCCGGCAATGTCTCAAGCCCGCTTGTAAGCCGTTTTGGTATAACGTGCCGTTTTTCCTTCTATGAACAGGAGGACATGGAAGCCATCCTGCGCCGCTCATCCGTTATTTTGAATGTCCGCATTGAGAGCGACGCCGCGCGCCTCCTTGCGGCGTCAAGCCGAGGCACGCCCCGCGTGGCAAACCGGCTCATCCGGCGTATGAGGGACTTCGCCCAAGTAAAACAGGCGCCGTCTATTACCAGAGCCATCGTGGAAAACGGGCTTACGCAGCTTGAGATAGATTCGCTTGGACTTGAACGGTATGACCGTGAAATCCTCCGCATGATTATTGAGCGGTACAACGGGGGTCCTGTAGGCGCGGAAACGCTCGCCATCTCTGTGGGAGAGACTGTCGAAACGCTCGAAGATTACTACGAACCCTACCTTATTCAGGCGGGTCTCATTCAGCGCACGCCCAGAGGACGGATCGTAACGGAAGCGGCGTACGCCCACCTCAATATCGCGCACAAACATACGACAGGCGCCTTGTTTTGAGTAGTCCGCATACGGGGAAAAGGAGGAGCGCCGTTGTGGACACTGCTCTCTTTCGCCTCTTTACCCGCACTATCCTTATTTCATAAATTCTTTACATTCATTTTCCAATCGTTCTTTCAAAACAATGTATCCTTTTTTATTTTCTATTTTTGTCTCACATGTAATTTTTCCCTTTTATTGTTTTTAATTCTTCATCCAAGTCATTTATAAGGCAGCCGCAAGAATACCGTATTATCCGAAAAAAGCTCTTTGATCCCACCAAGTCTTTTATCTTGTAAATCCTCTGCAATGAAAATAACCGGCGTTTCAAGTCCCAAACAAGGCAAGGCACAATGAAGTCTGGATGTAACAACCAATAAAGCGGCGGCGTATTTCTTTATGAGTGATTCCGCGTATTCAAATCGTTCTCTCTCACTTGGCAGCGTTTCATAGTCTACCATGTGAGATATAAATTCGCAGTTTAGCAATATATCATCACTAAATATTCTGCTATAAATGTGATAAAATGATATGGCATGAAATATGCTATTATGTTGTTTTTTATAAATTTCTATTATTGTATGTATATGAAATAGTATTCCCGGTATATACGATAATAATTTTATAAAACAAAGTTTTCCATTCGATTTAAAAATACTTGTCGTCGGCGTGTCCACAAAATATATTTTCTTGTTAGCATGTTCGCATTTGTATTTCCTGCTAAGCGTTAATATTAAACAACATGAAAAATAACTGTGAACAGAGAAGCTGGTTACCGAAGTTACCGGACGGTACAAACACAGCATCTTCTTTGCCAGTAAGTTCGGCGCTGCGTTTTTCCAACAAATTTACAGTTGGATCGTATCCATATACGTCATCGTCCACTTCCGCGTCGGACATTGCCTTACATAATGGCTTCGGTCGGCTGCGTTACTGTATCGCTCCGCAAATCCATCATACTGTCTCCTCCCTCTGCAAAAAAAAACAGCGCCGTTTGACCGGCGCCGCTTTGTACCTTACTCAATGACCGCTACAATATCATGATTCTTGAGGATAAGATGATCTTCCCCATCAATCTTGATTTGAGTACCGGAGTACTTGTCGTACATGACTTTTTGTCCCACAGAAATGGTAATTTTTTCCTTTTCAGTACCAGGACCAATTGCGACGACGACTCCCGTTTGGGTCTTTTCCTGAGCGGTATCAGGGATAATGATACCACCCGCGGTTTTTGCCTCACTCTTTTCCTGTTTTACGAGAACCCGATCAGCCAATGGCTGTACTTTCATATACATACCTCCAAATTTTAAGTTTGTAATATATACAAAATATACAAAAAAAGAGTTATAAACGTCAAGAAAAATCAGCAACTGAAAGCCATAAAGGAACAGCAACTGGCAATCTTCCTACGGGGTGTCGTCAGAGGTGCGGAAGATACATTTGACCGAGAAAGCGGCGAGATTGGTACGCCCTATCGCTTGATTCCCTCCAACCGTATGGACTTTTATATGAGTTGAATCTATCACAAGCTAATTGGTATCCCAATTGGTATCCCCTTCCCCGATAAGTTCATCGGCTATTCTTTTTCACACACCGTTGTCCCGTCGGCGGCAAAAGCGTTGGTGTGTATTTTTCCAGCCGCCGTATTCAGGTGGTACATCTCTTCGTGGTGCGCTGGTTCTGATATTCCAACATACCGCGTTGACAAATCGTCGATTGCCCTGTGCCGCTCGACCCCATTTCCCTGCTCCTTCCTGGCAGTAGTCTTTCTATCTTTTTCCACGCCCTATCGCTTGTGTCGTGTCGGTACATTTCTTTCCCACTTTCTTTCATCTTTTTATTTTACTTTGTTTCTCCTTTTTGACGACGCTCCCTAGGCACTGTTAGCAAAGATAGACAAAAGGGAAAAACCAGGATAAAAAGGAGGTGCGGGGGAGGGAAAAAATGGGAAGGGATAAACGACTATACCCAATAAGCGAGGAAAAGTTCAC
>JAISMJ010000028.1 GCA_031276815.1 Treponema sp. | reverse complement strand
GTGAACGTGGTGGTGCTGGACGCATGCCGGAACAACCCCCTGCCTTCGACCAGCCGGAGCGCGGGAAGAACGCGGGGTCTTGCGGCGGTTCAGGATGTGCCGGGCGATCTGTTCGTGATGTTCTCCACCGAAGCGGGAAACGTGGCGGAGGACGGCAAGGGAACGCGGAACAGCCCCTTTGCGGAGGCGTTCTTGAAGTACATCAATTCCGGCGAGCCCCTCCTTATGATGGCGCCGGACGTGATAAACGAGACCATGCGGCTCACGAACAACGCCCAGCGGCCTTTTTCCCAGGGGAGCATCATCAGCGACAAGAACTACACGCTTAACCCCGCGGCGGTATCGGCGTCCGCGCCGTCCGTTGCCGCGCCGGCGGCGGCGTATAAGGCGGACGATCAAGCCGTGTCTTTCTATAACCAAGGCAAGGAGCGGTACGACAACGAAGAATGGGGCAGGGCGATCGTGTATTTCACCGAAGCGATCCGGCTGAATCAACGCTCATGGGACGTCTATTTCTATCGGGGCGAGGCGTATTACATGGAAGATGACTGTGACCGGGCGATAATGGACCTTACCGAAGCGATTCGGCTCAACCCGAAGTTTGCTACAGCGTACTATATTCGCGGCTATGCGTATTACGATATGAGGGACTATGCACAGGCGATAGCGGACTTTACCGTAGCGCTTCGGCTCGACCCGGACTATGTTTATGCGGGTTTTGCGTACTACCTCCGCGCCGAGGCGTATTACATGGAAGATGACTATGACCGGGCGATGGCGGACTATACCGAAGCGATTCGGCTCGACCCGGACTATGTTTATGCATACGTCGGACGTGGCGATGCGTATTATTACATAGAAGATGACTATGACCGGGCGATAGCGGACTATACCGAAGCGATTCGGCGCAGCCCTGATTATATTACTGCGTACACCCACCGCGCCGAGGCGTATTACATGGAAGATGACTATGACCGGGCGATAGCGGACTATACCGAAGCGATTCGGATCAACCCGAAGTATGCTTCGACGTACTACAGCCGCGGCGAGGCGTATAACAATAAAAAGGACTATGACCGGGCGATTGCGGACTATACCGAAGCGATCCGGATTGACCCGAAGCATGTTAATGCGTACTACAATCGCGGCGAGGCGTATAGAAATAAAAGCGACTATGACCGCGCGATTGCGGACTATACCGAAGCGATTCGGCTCAACCCGCAGTTTGCTGTAGCGTACCACAATCGTGGCTTGGCGTATAGCAATAAAAAAGACTATGACCGGGCGATAGCGGACTATACCGAAGCGATTCGGCTTAACCCGAAGGATGCGTCAGCGTACAACAACCGCGGCATTGCGTATAGAAATAAAGTGGACTATGACCGGGCGATTGCGAACTATACCGAAGCGATCCGGCTCGACCCGAAGGATGCTACGGCGTACTACAATCGCGGCATTGCGTATAACGCGAAAAAGGACTATGACCGGGCGATTGCGGACTGTACCGAAGCGATTCGGCTTAACCCGAAGTATGCTACGGCGTACTACAATCGCGGCGTTGCATATTACAATAAAAGCGACTATGACCGGGCGATAGCGGACTATACCGAAGCGATCCGGCTTAACCCGAAGTATGCGTGGGCGTACAATGCCCGCGGTAATGCGTATTACGTGAAAAAGGACTATGACCGCGCGATAGCGGACTATACCGAAGCGATTCGGCTTGACCCGAACCATGACAGTGCAAGACGCTATCTTGAACTTGCTAAAAAGCGGGGAAGATAGGAAACTTCCGGCAGCGGGAACATGCGGGGCGTATGTCCTGTAGAAACATGTTTGTTAAAAAAAATGTTTATTTAAAAAAGCCGCCGGCGCGGTAGTGCGGGCGGCGGCGGAATAATCTAGGTTAAACCGCGGGATAACCCGCGTAAAAATTTATCATGTAGGAGTAAAACATGAAGAAAAGAACAGTATTCGGATTAATCGCCGTGTTTGCGGCGGTTATTGGTCTGGTGAGCTGCGTCGCTACGAGCAGCAGCGTTACAACCGGCGCGGATTCCTCCACGCCGCAGCAGGCGGCGAAGGCGGACGTCAAATGGGACGACGACTCAGCCGGCTACCTCACGGTGAACAACAACGTGAGTGATCCGCTGATCTTGTTTGCGGGAACTATCAACAACCGCAACATCATCGGCGGCGTGCGCGGCGGCTCAAGCCGGAGGATTGACTTCTTTGAAACCGTCGCGGATAGCAGCGGCACCTTCCTGTTGCGGGCGGTCAAGGAAACGGCGTACCGGAGCAAGGGGTCTGATCTGAGCAGCGACGACGTCATCTTTGCCGGTATCGTGGCGTACAACAAGGACGCGCCGCGCGCCATACAGTTGGACATCAACAAGGCGCTGGGCGGAGACGCATGCATCATCATCCAGAACGATTCCAGTATGGCGTTGCAAATCCGCGTTGACCGGCCCGACGGACCCACCTTGACTACCCTTGCCCCGCTGGAACGGAATAAGCGAGTGTACATGGATTTTAACCCGGATGGCTATTTCTTCTTTCCGGTCTACCAGTACTACGACCGCTCAAGCATGGGCGTCCGCAGCGTTACCGCCAAAAGCCTCGCGGACGGCATCCCCATGATGCCTGATATTCCGCGTCCCGGCAAAGATATACCGGTGATCAACTTTGACGCAAGCCCCGCGGGATTGTTCTCGCCCTTCGCGACTCTGCTCGTTACCAACGAAACGACCCGGGGCGGCTACCTTCTGGAAGGCTCTAGCAGAAAGACCAACCAAAATGGTACGACGATGGTCAACCCCGGTACGGATACGTTTGAGTTGAACCTCCAGAAGCAGGAGCGTCTGACATTTGGCTCTCTGTCTTTCGATCTCAATCTTGGACAGGCAAACGTCGTACCCATACCGGAATACGAGTATCAGGCGGGATATAACTACCAGATACGGATACGGCAGGGCGGACAGCCGGCTACGATAGAGCAGCTGAACAAGTCTGATACCGATGAATTTGTCATTCAACTTGTTAATGAACAGTAGCGGACGGAGTACAAGGAACAACGGCGGCGGCTTTCTCAAGCTTGTCAAACTTTTCAAAGTCGCCGCCATTTTTGCCGCGCTGGCGTTGTTCCAATCCGCAGACGACGTGGCGGTTGTGTTTGTAAACGCCACGCCGTTCACCGTCCGTATTGTCGTTGGTTCGGGACGGACGGATATTTGCGCGCTCGCGCCATACGGCGAGACCGGAGTGAGAAACCTGCCCTCCCGCGATGAGACGTATTATCCGTTGTTCGACGTTCCGCTCACCGGAACCTTTTCCTTGAAAAACCTCCGCGCCGCAAACCGTGATTTCTATTTTCAGATTGACGGCAGGCGCAGAAACCAGCGCATCGAGATAACCGCGCCGGAGCATTTCGATGATTCGGGCGCATACCTCATTCTGACAAACGCCTCGAAGTCAGGAGGCGTTTTCGTTTCACGCAACGATTCATCCAACCGGATGATCCCCCATTCCGCAGTGAACAACGCGGAGACGGTAAACGCCGGAGAAAACGCCGTGTATGCGCTCAATCCCACTGAAACAACCTCCTTTACTGTGCGCCCGCAAAACCTGTCAAGCGGTACTATGCAGTTCCAGCGGGGCATGGTGTACCGGTTCCGGTTTGACGGCGCGTCAATCACGCTGACGGACGAAAGACCGCTGACCAGAGCTGGAGAAAAGGGCTGGACGCGGACGTTTGCGGACGCCGGAGACATCTTGCAGATAGTGCGCGGCGCCGCGCGGGACGCTGCTGGCGCCGCAATAACGGTGTTTTCATCAGGCGGAAATGCGGGCATCGAATCGCGCTTGTTCCTGTCCGATGGGAAAGAAGCGGCGGTCAGGCGGCGCAACCTCGCGAATTACAACGTTAGCGGCGCGTTTAGCGCGAAAGACGGCGGGTATATCGTACTTGGCTATGGCGAAGGCGGCGCGGAGTTTGAGCCGGTTCTGCAAAGGCTGCGCGAAGACGGCGTTCTTGCCGGCGAACTGGAACCGTCCAGAAAACCGGACAGGCGCTCGGCGTTTTTCCTTGCCGCGGCGGAAAGTGGAGACGGTGAACTGCTTGCTGTAGGCGGCGCGGACAGCGGCATAAACAGCGCGGCGTACAAAGCATATATCCGCGCGGTGCGGGATACGCAGCGGGACATTGAGCCGCTCTGGGAACTTGGACCCGCGGAATTCGATGCGGCGGGCGGCGCGAAATACGGCGCGGTACGCGCGGCGGCTTTCGACCAGCGCCAAAACGTCTGGGTCATAACTGGAGACGTCATAGCATACGATGCAATGAGAAACCCGATACCCGGCTCCTATACTGCCAGCATAGACCGGACCGGAACGATAGTCCGCACGGACGCTTCTTATAAAGGTTTTTTGTTCAACCGGCTCATCATTGATGCTATGGGGAACCGCTATCTTGCCGGTGAAGAAAACCGCGCGGGGTCAAGTTACGCGGTTATACTCAAGTTGGACACGGACGGACGGGAAGTCTGGCGAAGCCGCAGCCGTCCCGAATCCGACTCTTTCTATATGGACATGCTGATTGATGAGGACAACAACCGGATCGTCCTTGCCGGAAGCCTACGGGCTACGGACCCAAGCGGCGCCGGCGGTATGCCGTTCATCGAAGCCGTCCACGCCGGCACCGGAGAACTGCTCTGGCGGCAGACTTTGACGGACAGCCCGTTTCGCGGCGCATCCCTGGTTACCGGCATTGAAAAAGCGCCTTTTTACGGCTTTGTTCTGGCGCTTTCCGGCATTGAAGACGGCTATACTGCGCCGCCTTTTATTCTGGCGCGGGTAAACGCCAGAGGCACATTGCAATTTTAGGAGGATTACCATGAAGATTACAGGAAAAATCATGGCGGTTGTTTTAGCCGCTGCGGTATGTATGAATGGCTTTGCCGAAGACATGGACGCAAAGATAAAAAAGGCGGTAGAGGACCTCATGGTACGGTTGAACGCCCCAATGGAAGTATCCATCGGCACGATTACCCTTGAGGAAACCGCCGCGCTGTCGGCTTTTTCCCGGTATCTGCACACAAAGATAAACTTTTTTGCGGTTTCTCATGATATGTGCAAGGTCATGGAGAATACAAGCTCAACACGGAGCGTAAGCCGCGTCCGTCTCTCCGGCGTACAGTCCGGGGAGATAACCGGAACGTATATCAAATCAGGCGGAACCGTTGAGGTGATGCTCTACCTCAAGCCCCGCTCCGGCGGGGCGCTTATAGCGTCAAGCAGTTTCAGCGTTCCCCTGTCCGAGCTGGAAAAGATGGAACTGCCGATACTGCCGGCAAACACCGTGACTGAAACCCATGCGCGTCAATCGGAGGAAATATTCGCAGCCCTGCCTGAAAAGAACGATTTTCACGTTGAAGTATGGATGGATTCCGCAAGCGGAACGTATTATGAAGGCGACATTATGACCGTCTATTTTAGCGCCGATAAAAACTGTTATTACAAAATGTATTACATCGACACCCGCGGCACGATGAACCTGATTTATCCTACACGCCAAGGCGCCGCTAACTTTCTCCGCGCACATGATGTCAAAGAGATGAAGTTTGAGTGTATTCCGCCCTATGGCAGCGAAACCTTCCTGTTCATGGCAAGCGAGGAAGCGTTTCCCGTTACGGCATCCGACTTCGCCGAGACCAGCGCGAACAGCGCCGCGATAGCACGGGCGGTACGAGGCTTGCGTTACCATGACAACGGACAATCCGCCGCCGCCTCTAGCGCCGTTTCTGCCGCTGCCTCTACCGCAACGGCGCGGTTTTCCTACACGCTTCTCCCCAAAAAGTAGGTTATGCGGCAAAGCCGGGCGTGTTAGACGCCCCGGCTTTGCCGGAGGGCATCGGCGAATCGCCGCCAATAAATCTATGAGGTAGTGAACGGGAATAAAGTCCCGGAACTTGCCGCTATATTGGTACTTACATCTCTCTCGTTGGTAACTACTTTTGTATCAATGGGATTCCATAATATTATCTTTGATATAAATATCCAGCGGCATTTCGATTTTGGCGGCTACTTTTTGTTCCAGCACGATATGACGGTACAGGTTGATTACCGCTTGACGTCCTTGTTCTTCGGGTCTTTGCGATATGATCGCATCTATAAAACCTTCTTTCAGTAGTTGTCTGTTATTGGCGGTAAGATCAAATCCTATAATAATACACTTTCCACTTAATCCTGCGTTTTTTACGGTTTGCGCCACACGGTGCGCCAAGCTGTTGGTAACGAAAAATCCGGTTACATTGGGGTGTTGTTCCAAGATCGACATTATTTCTTTTTCAGTTAATTCGCCTTCTTCCGAATATTCTTTTACTATAGCCGACATATTGTGTTCTCTGGCGTATTGCAGAAAACCATCTCTGCGCCGGATGATGTGGTAATCTTCACAATGGGCGTCAAGAACCGCCACCGTTTTTTTTAATTGTTCCGCAGAGCCAGCGGCGTCCGCGCTCCGCGCAAAAAGGCTCATGAGTCTGCCCGCAAGATACCCCCCTCGTATGGGATCCTGACTAATTGTACAAAGAGGTGTCAGTTCAGGATAATCCGAGTCGAAGAAGATATATGGTATCTGTTTTTCCCGGATTTTTGGTATCAACCGATTAACCCGTATGTTGGGCGCAAGTATCATGCCGTCCGCTTCTTTTGCCAGCGCCGCTTCCATCTTATCGAAGACTTCCTGCATAGTATACCGGTCGTATTCGAGGATTTCCGTTTCAACTCCCAGCGGGCTGACTTCATCGTTGCCTGCTTTAAGTCCTTCAAGCGCCTGTTCCCAATACCCCGAATCTTGATCCCGCCTTGGAATAAGGGCGCAAAAACGATACGCGCGGTTTCTTTTTAACCGCCGAGCGATAGGGTTCGGAGTAAATTGGTATCGTTCAATTATTTCTTGTACTCTTGCCTGAGTCGTCGCCGATACCCTGCCTCTCTGATACAGAACCCTGTCTACGGTTCCGATGGATACCCCTGCAAGTTCAGCTATTTCTTTCACCGTCATTATACTACTCTGTTAGCTACCCAACGCTAAAGATTAGCGTTGGGCTTTTTGGTTCACCAACCACAATTAGACCATTAGAGCAAGCTCTACCAATCCAACGGCAGCGGACTTTTATTTTGCCGCCGCCACAAGCATTAGATTTGTACACTTCGCAAAAATCTTACACACATGCATTATAAGTTCTTTTTGGAGTATACTTAATAATTGTGAGCTACCCAACGCTAAAGCGATGGGCTTCTTGTTTCACAGACTAAACTTAAACCGGCAAAGCAAGTCTTGCCAATCCAGCGGTTTCAGCCTCCGCAAGCATTGTATTCTTGCGCCCCGCAAGAATCTTTAATCCTTCCCATACTATACTTTTCTATCTTTCTTGTCAAGTCTTATGTCCCTCTGTTGTTACGTATCTGTATCGTTACGCCTTATATCCACAAGTCTTGGGCTTTACGGGGCGACCTTTTGTTGCTTGTCAAGCGCTATTTCAAATAATGTTGTTACGTATTTTTGTCTTTGTGACTTATATTCATACATCTAAAGATTTGGGCTAGACGCCGAACATCAGCATACATGGCTAAAGCCGTGGGTTTGTTCAATCTATGAACAACTTTACAAAGTGCCGGCACCCAGCCCAAGCCTTTAGGCGTGTAGATATAAGCTGCAACGATAAATATAAGTAACACTACTATTTACGCTTGACAAAAACAAGGAATAAAAGTATACTCCAAAAAGAACTTACAATTCGTGCGGGCGCACGAATCCAATGCTTGTGGAGGCTTCGGAAATCCGAAGCCGTTGGATTTGGTAGAGCTTGTTCTGTCAGTCTAATTGTGGTCGGTAAAACAAGAAGCCAACGCTAAAGTTAGCGTTGATTAGCTCGCTTTTCATGTAGGTAATTAGTAAGGGCGAATAAATCTTGGCGGTAGCCGTTTCGCTCTAATTTATGTTAGAGAGGTGTGGAATGTTGGACATCGGACAAATTCATCGTAAAGAGTATGAGTCAGATGCCGACCTGTCCAGGCAGCTTGTTATTGCCCGCGCTCCGGGCAGGGTACATCTCTTGGGTGAACACGGTGAACCAAAATCCTCTTTATGTCTGTCTTCCGCTATTGATAGATATATATATGTAGCTGTTAGTCGACGGAAAGACAATTCATTGCGTTTTTTTGCTGCAAATACCGATGAACGCAAGCGATCTTCTATTACAAACCTAAAATACAAACGAGAAGACCGGTGGTCAAATTACATCAAGGTGGCGATTCAGGTATTCGCATCGCTGGGCTGCCTTATGAAAGGACTGAACATTACCATACAGGGGGATATTCCCCAACAGATAGGGCTTGCATCTTCTACAGCACTGGAGATAGCTACTGCGGTAGCGCTTCGCGCCTTTTTCAAAGTAACCATAACTGATCGCGATCTCATCGGAAGGATCCTCAAGGAGCGAGAAGCCTTTTTTGAAAAAACGGTTTCTTTTATTGATTATTCTATTATCCTCAATGCTAAAGCGGATGGTTTTATTATCATTGACGAACATAAAAAGGAATCAAAAGTCGTTCCTGTAGACCTTACCGGCTATAAAATATTGATAATAGATTCACGGGTACCCCGCATTAATGTTGAACAGGAATTGAAACAAAGGCGGCATGACGTACGCAGAGGATTTGAGACGCTTTTTCCTCATAAAGAATTAACAGAGATAAACGATAAAATACTTGCATCAATGAATTTTACTGAACTACAGGGAAGGATGTCTGAAACAATTAGAAGAAGAATGCTCTTTGTTATTCAGGAAATGCGGCGCATTGCCGAAGCTGAAGACGCCCTTCAGAGAAAAGATTTTCAGCTCTTTTCGAGGCTCATCTTCCATTCTCACGAGGGCTTACGCGATCTGTATGAGGCGTCATGCCCGGAAACAGACTGGCTTGTAAAGCGCGGACAGGAAACCGAAGGCGTTTCCGGCTCCAGAATGACGGGGCTTGGGTTCGGCGGCTGTACGTATGCCGTCATTAAGGAGGGCTCTATACCGGAATATAAAAAACGTCTTGAAGATTATGAGAGAATATTCGGTTTTCATCCGATAATATATGAAGCAGTACCTGCTCAAGGAGCGTGTTTGATTTCCGTATGAATATAGTGATGACGAATGACGACGGTATAGATTTTGAATGGTTCATGCGGTTTGTCAGGGCAATGCAGGACATGGGAAAAACAAGAGGGCATACTATTTATGTTATTGCTCCTGAAGGCGATCGTTCCGGTTTTTCTCATTACATCACCTTTATAGGCGGACCCATACGTCTGAAAAAACGGGAGGAAAACATCTGGGCGTGTTCTGGCGCTCCGGCGGATTGCGTAATGATGGCGGCTATGGGAGCACTTCCTTTTACGGTTGATCTTGTAGTATCCGGTATTAACCGCGGGGCGAATCTGGGAACTGATATTGTGTACTCAGGAACCGCAGCCGCGGCGCGTCAGGCAAGCCTACACCATATTCCGGCGGTAGCTTATTCGCTTGCCGGCGAAACAAAGCCGCTGTATTGGGAAAAGGCGGTTGAGTATGCGGTTACGCATATAGAGGAATTCGCCGCGTTGTGGCAGGAAGATATTTTTATCAACGTCAATCTTCCGAACATCCCTTCCGGGGCTGTAGGATCGGAGATTACCTTTCCGGCGCGGCGGATATATGAGGCGGATAGCATTGAAGTGTTTGACGCGCCGGATCGCAAGCGGTATTGTTTTATGAACGCCGGAGCGGTGGAGACCGTACCCGAAGCAGGTTCTGATTATGATGCGGTATCGCGGAATATGGCGTCGGTAAGCCCGGTGTTTATTCATCCGGTTGTGGCAAATGATATATGTACCGGCGCGCCGGAACACGCGGGCGTGACATTCCGTCCAAGAAACTAAAACAGAGGAAAAAGAGGATTTATCAACAGTGGAAGAAGTTGCGGGAGCGGTAACAGCGACCCATGAAGGAGTCGCCCTTTTTCAGAAAGGCGATTGGAAAAGCGCCCTTCAGATCTTTTTAAAAGTAAAGACCGAAGATTCTAAAGAAATACTCGAATTAGCGTATTATACAGGGCTTTGTTATGCGAAACTCAAACTTTTTGCGGAAGCCCAGCCTTATCTCGAAAAATACGTCCAGGAAGCTCAAAACAAGGTGAGGGTGTATCAGTGCCGTATGACGCTGGCGTATACGTATATAATGACAAAAAAGGCAAAGAAGGCTCAATACGAGCTTACCATGCTGGTTAATAGTGGGTTTGAATCTACGCAATTATATGTAACATTGGCGTACGCGGCGTGGTCACAGCAGTCCTATGCCAATGCTATAGAATGGTACGAGCGAGCGTTGCGGCTTGATTCCAATAACCTTACCGCACTGAATGGGCTTGGTTTCATCCTTGCCGATATTGGTAAGGATACAAAAAAAGGGCTTCGTTTCTGTAGACGCGCGGTCGACGAGAAACCAGATAATCCCATATACCTTGACTCCCTAGGCTGGGCGTATTACAAAGATGGAAAAATACCGGAAGCAAGAAAATATCTCAAAAGAGCGCAGGAGAAGGACCCTGATAATGTGTCCATTCAGGAACACCTTAAAATAGTTGAAAGAACCACATGAAACGATTGAAGTATCTCCGATTAGCTGGATGTTTTTCTCTGTGTATAGCATTTTTTGTATGCGTACCGTTTTCTGTGTTCGCACAGCAATCCGATTTTACGGTCGGCAATGCGGACCTTGACGCCCGCCATGCGCGGGAAGAGTTCAGAATCGGAGTGCAGGCGTACAACAGATTCGCATTCAACGAGGCGATTCTTTCCTTTGAACGCGCCCTGTCTTTTAGACCGGGCGAACCCCTGATTCTTGACTGGCTGGGACGCGCCTACTACCGTTCAGGACTTGAAGAGGCTGCGATTAGACAGTGGAGAGCCGCTTCAGGTAACTACGACCCTCTGTCTACGGATGCGCTGCTCTTACATAGCCGTGTTGAAACCATACAAAACAGACGCAATCTTTTACCCATTGCGGATGACAATGTCCGGTACGTTGAAGCGGGCAGATACCCGGGTACTATGGAGAAACAGATCCTGTACCGTCAGCCTACCGCAGTATTGCCTCTTGAAGACGGCTCCGTGTGGGTGGTCGCTTACGGCAGTAATGAACTTGTCCGCATTGATCCGAATGGTATTGTCCGGCAGCGCCAACGGGGACCTGTAAACGGTTTTGACCGCCCGTATGATCTGGTGCGCGGATATGACGGAAGGCTCTATGTTTCGGAATATCGGGGTAACCGCGTGAGCATCCTCACGAGTAATGGAGACTGGCAGTCGTATATTGGGTCTAAAGGGCGGGAAGACGGCATGTTCGTGGGTCCCCAGAATCTTGCTGTTGACGAATACGGCTACTTGTACGTGGTGGATTATGGAAATCAGCGAGTTTCCAAATTCGATCCGGATGGTACGTTTATCTTTTCCTTTGGGAAGAAAGCGGTTTCCGCTAACGGACAACTTTTTAACGGTTTGCTTTCGCCCACCGGCATTGCCGTAAAAAACGGCAGGGTCTATGTTGCGGATAATACCTCCAATCAAATTTACATATTTGATCTCAACGGCGCGTATATCGGCATTCTCGTAACCGCCGGTCTTATGGGTCCGGAAAGCCTTCGCTTCCTTTCAGATGGGCAAAACCTCCTTGTTGCCGATAAAAACCGCGTGATCATGGTGAATGTTGATTCCGCAGTTATAAGGGAACTCGGTACTATTGGTAATGACAAGGTGCGGCTTGTGGATGCGGGTATAGACCGTAACGGCAATATCCTTGCCGCTAATTTTCAGGCAAGCGAAGTTTCCATTATGACCCGAATTGACGACATGGCGTCCGGACTTTTTGTGCAGATAGAGCGAGTTGTCTCAAGCTCCTTCCCGCAGGTAACGGTTGAGGTTTCCGTACAAGACAGACTTCGGCATCCTATCGTTGGGCTTGACGCGCGTAACTTTTTGTTGAGTGAGGAAGGAAGACCGGTTCTCAGACAGCAGTTTTTAGGCGCGGGGTATCGCGCCGCAAATTTTGACATGTCCCTCCTTGTTGAACGTTCACCGGCAACCATCGACTTGCGCGAAGATGTGGGCGTGGCTATCAGGGACATCGGTTCCGCAGGAGGCAGGATCGTCTCACTTGTATCCGCAGCCGCGCAGCCCGCAAAAGAACAGATAGCTAACGGCATATTGCCGAGCGCCGTAACCGGTACTATAGCCGAATATTCTCCGCAATGGCGCTTTGATCTGGGGTTGCGTCTTGCCGCAACAGACCTGCTTCCAGTGGAAAAGAAGCGCGCCGTGGTGTTTGTGGGTTCCGGCTCCCTTGGAGAACTCGCCTTTGAGCAGTACGGTCTTTCCGAGCTTGCCGCATATCTGGCAAACAATAGTATTGTGTTTTACGCAGTCATCATAGGTAATGGACGGGCTGACGCGGCGCTTGAATATCTATGTTCCCAGACCGGCGGCGAAGTCCTTCCCCTTTATCGAAATGAAGGCGTGAAACCCGCTATCCAGAAGTTGCTCTCTGTCCCGAACGGGGTATACATTTTGAGCTACGAATCCCAGTTGCCGACGGATTTTGGCGCTGCCTATCTTCCTGTTGAAGCGGAAGCGTATCTTCTGGCGCGATCCGGCAGGGATAAAAGCGGATATTTCCCGCCGCTACAGTAGCCTGTTCTTCAAAGTCGAGTCTACTCATGGTCGAAGACTTTTACCGCCGCGGGAATTTTTCACTGCAACCCCAGACCCGCCCAATCTGTCATCATAGTACTCAAGAAAATAGAGGCACTAAACCATTCGATTATATAAGCGTAGCGATGCGGATCAGTATGACGAAACGGAGCACGCACGAAAACTAGGTGAACATACTATAGCGGCATGGATCAGTGAACAGGTACGGAGATATATGGTACCTACGCGCAATAAAGCATCTAATGCGTTCCTCGCGTTGTTTACGCTTCCCGTTATGCCGTGCGCCTGTTTCAACGGCAATATCCCGTACGCTATTGATCCTGCGCGGGCGCGTCCACGGGAAATGAGCCTTCCATTCGTTACTCATAAGGTATCTCCTTAAAGCGATAATTATATTGAATAGCCCGCAGGCTATGCCGAATGAGAAGCAAGCCATAGCGAATGGGTCAGCAGCCATAGCGGATGAGTTAAAAGCCATAGCGGATGAGTTAAAAGCCATAGCGGATGAGTTAAAAGCCATAGCGGATGAGTCAAAAGCCATAGCGGATGACTCAAAAGCCATAGCGAATAAGTTAAAAGCCATAGCGAATGACTCAAAGTCATGGCGAATAAGTCAAAAGCCATAGCGAATGAGTTAAAAGCCATAACGGATGGGTCAAAAGCCATAGCGGATGACTCAAAAGCCATAGCGGATGACTCAAAAGCCGACCTGTCGAGTACCGGCTTACTATCCGGTTTGCGCCGGATAGCGCCGGTTGCGGACGACGTACCGGATGCGTTTTTCGCGCCAACGCGGGATGCTCTTTTTGAGCGAAATGCCATCCGATTTGAGACATAATTATATATGGGATAATAACTAATGAAAATAAATTATATTCGAGGGGATAGCGATGTACTATAAATCCGGAGATAAAAAACGAAGGCAGTGGGAACAAGCACTACACGCTCCCCTCCTTTTTTAGCGTACCATCCGGCAGGGGCGCGCGCCTTGAATAAGGAAGAGGAACGTGATATATCTATATCTTGTTTGCGACAGGTAAAAAAGGGGCGGGCGGACTATTCCGCGCCATGCCCTCAAGGATAGGTGACTATGAAAGCGTATACGTACAATACACCATATATATGGCTCCTCGTGTTTCTTATGCTTCCCGGTATGCTGTGCGCGGAGCGGATTTCTTTTCCTTCATGGGGGTTTTTTATTGATTTGCCCGAAGAATACGGGCTTTCAGACGGCGATATGAAAAGCAATTATGTATTTACATCTCCGTCCGGCGCTACGGTAACGTTACAAGTCTATCCGGCGGGCGCATACCGGTCGGTCGAAGACCTCGCCGGAACTATTCAGAAGCGGCTTAACAACAGGGGTGAAACGGAGGCGTTTGACTACCGGAACAAGAAAGCCATGATGATGGAACTTGATTTTTCGCTTGGAAATGCCGCCGTGAGCGGGTTCGGCGTATGCCTTGAGCTGGACGGGGGGACAGCGGCGAGGGCGTCCGCGTCAAGAACGCCCTTTCTGCTTGCGCTTGCGTATGGGGACAAGGCAGCCGGCGATGCAACCGTGCTGCACCTTTCCTGCCTTGATTCCCTAGCGCCGGACGCGGGAAGCCTCCATGCTCCGGGTCCCATTACCGCGTATTCATTTCCGCGCGGCGAACGGAAAACGGTTCCGTTGGCGGGCAACGCCGGAGAAGCGGTTTTCTATGAGCATGACGCGGAGGCGGCGCAATTCGTGGTTGACCGCGAGGACTTGCTACTGAGGCGGTACGTACAAACGCCGTTGTGGAAAGAAGCGTGGGAACGCTTTTACCGGACGGTGTACCGCGATTCTTTTGAACGCATCCAACACGCGGCGTTTGTGCTGGAGCGTTCATGGAACATTCCCGCGCTGGACCGCCGCGCTTTTGCGGAGTCGGCGCTGAAATGGGTGCAGGATTTTACGTATGAACGCGATCTGGAAGGCAGCGATTTTGTCAATCTGGTAACCGCGGCGATAGAAGGCAGAGGAGACTGCGACAGCCGCGCGCTCCTGTGGGCTGTGATTCTGGAACAGGCTAATATACCCGCCGGCATCATGGTGTCCGCCGAGTACAGCCACGCGATGGGCATTGTTGACGCGGAGGGCGAGGGCGCGCGCTTCGCCGTGGGCGGTACGCGCTGGCTGGTTGCGGAAACGACCGCGCATGTGGATATCGGCATGATTGGGCAATCCGTGAGCAATCCGACCAAGTGGATGGGCTTCCGGTTTGATTAGCGCAAACGCCCCCTCCTTGCGGAGACGTTCAAGGTGTGGTATAGTCTTTTAAGATAAGGGGTTGTATGGGAGCATTTACCGATAAACTAAAAACATTGTTCGGCTTGAGAAAAGCGGTTTCCGCGGAGTTGTTTGACGATCTCTGCGATCTGCTGGTTGAAGGTGATTTTGGCGCGCATGAGGCGTATGCTATTACGGAGAAATTACAGGAAGCGTGTAAAAAAGAGAAAATCACCGAAAGCGATGCGGTTCGCCGTCGGCTTGCGGTTCTGCTGGAAGACATGCTGCGGACAGGTTCTGTGCAAAACAACGCTTTTGATGAGCAGACGTGTGACTGTTCGGATACCGCGCTTACCGTTATTTTGCTGTTGGGGGTGAACGGCGTGGGAAAAACCACGACCGCGGCGAAACTCGGCGCGCGCTATGCGGCGCGGAGCGCGGAACGCGGCATAGCGCGTAAACCGGCGCTTGCCGCGGCGGATACGTTCAGAGCCGCGGCTATTGACCAGCTCAAAATACACGGCGAGCGGCTCGGTTTGCGAGTGATAGCCCATCAGCGCGGGGGGAATCCGGCGGCGGTTATCTATGACGCGATAGAGGCGGCAGCCGGAAAGGGGCTTATTATTGCCGATACCGCCGGCAGAATGCACACCAAGGCGGCGCTTGTTGAGGAACTCAAGAAGATTGACCGCGTTGTGGAATCGAAAGCGGCGGGCGCGAACTATCTCAAGTGGCTCGTGCTTGACGCTACCACCGGACGGAACGCCATCGCCCAAGCGGAGACGTTCAAGGAAGCGGTTGCCGTGAACGGGGTTATCATAACCAAGTGTGATTCAAGCGCCAGGGGCGGGGCGGTCTTCTCCCTTGCCGCGACTATGAAGCTGCCGGTTCTTTTTGTATGCAACGGTGAAAAGTATGAAGATATTGCGCCTTTTAATCCAAAGCAATATGCGGAAGAATTTGCCGGCGTCGCCTGATATGCCCATGCACAACAGCCGCCGTGAAACAGGGGCGCCGGTATTCCGGTTTCTGCGTTTCGCCTTCTGCATGGTATATGGCGCGTTTTTTATATGCCCTCCGCTTTCCGCGCAGGCGTGGTATATTTCTAATGCGTCTGGACAGGCGCTGTACCCTTCGCCGTCCCGTATTGTCGCCTTACGCAGTGATTACTGCCTCGGTATGTCGGTCATTGCGGAGGCGGCGCTTCCGCCGGAATTACGCGCGTATTATCAGCCTTCGTATATCATAGATTTCCGGACACTGTATGAAAAAGGCGCGCCGGTACGGCAGCAATGGGTTTTCCGTAATGACAAGGGTTTGAGCAGGCTCACGGCTGCCGCGGGTATACGGGACGGAACACCCGCGCTTGCATTCATTGAGCGGTACGATGAACAGGGGCTTCTGATTGAAGAACAGCAGTTTTCCGAAGAGGAACAAAGCAGAACCATGTATTTTTATGAAAACGCCGTCCTCGTGCGTAGTGAAACAGGGGTAAAAACGCGGGTTACGATACCGCCTGATGAGACGGAAGAGCCGGATGCCGCTGCCGCAGGCGGAGAGGAGCCGCGGCAGGAGTGGCGGGAAACATCGTCATGGACGGACCGGTACCGGTATTCCCGTTCCCAATCGCTACGGAGCGTACAGCGGGTCGTCCTGTCCGGCGGTCCGCAAACGCCGGTTATTTCATTTCCCCCGCTTAAACCGCATCCCGAATTCGACAAGGATTTTGTCCGCCCTAAAGTAGCGTATCATTCCACCTTTCTGGATAACGCCGTGAATAGCGCGCCGGTATCGGACGTCATGTACACAACCGATGACAAGGGGCGGGTATTGACGGAAAGCCGCTACGATGAAACCGGCGCCTTGACCCACGAAATGAAAAATAATTGGGCGCGGGATCGCATCATGTCGGTAGAATGGCGGTCGTTTGATACCGATGGGACCGTTCTTGAGGAACGGCTGGTCGAGTACGGCTACGATGCGAAGGACAACCGCGTGACGGAACGGAACTATGTGAACGGCGTACTGGAGCGGACCGTGAAAATCGAAGGCGGGAGGGAGATAGAAGAGCTCTATATGGACGGAAAAATTGTATTGCGGGCAACATGGGAAAACGGACGGAAAATAAAAGAAGAGCGGGTGCGGGGAAGGCAATGAAACTGGAGTGGATAGCATTTGTCGCCACGCGGCATAACAGCCGCCGGAAACAGGGCGCGTCCGGCGCTTCGCCCGCGCCCGTGTTGGCAATCTTGGGTATAGGCGTGGGCGTACTTGCGCTTATCGTGATTATTGCGGTGATGAACGGGTTTCAACTTGGATTCATCGAAAACATCATCGAAATATCTTCGTTTCATGTGCGGGCGGAGATTGCCGCGGACGCTGAAGCCGCGTATCCCGCGCCAGCAGACATTGAAGAACAAAACGCCCTCATGTCCGCCGTAGCGGAACAGATACGGAGCGTTCCCGGCGTTGTTTCGGCGGTGCCGTTTCGGGAACTGCACGCCATACTGCGGGGGAGGCGCATTGGTCAGGAAGGCGCGCTCATACGCGGGCTTGCGCCGGACGCTCTGGAACAGGACGCGGGTATGGCGGCAAAACTCGGCATAGAACGCGGCTCTTTTGATCTGACGGAACCCCATTCGATAGTCCTCGGCGCGGAATTGGCAAACAGGCTGTATGCGCGGGTAGGAGACTCAGTGGAACTTACCTCACTTTCCGGTTTATTTGACACGGGCGATGATTCGCTCTTTACCGTTACGGGTATTTTCCGGTCTGGTTTCTACGAATACGATCTCGGCTGGGGTTTTGTCAATATTGATACGGCGGCTACTCTCGATGAAACAAGCCTTATGCTGGGCGTTAAACTGAAGAACCGCTGGCATGACGCCCAAGCGGTACGGCGCATCAACGATGTAGGCGTCATAAAAGAGCATGAGGGACGGGTGAACATAACGTCGTGGCGCGATTACAACAAGGCGTTTTTCAGCGCCCTGCGCTCGGAGAAACTGCTCATGTTCCTGCTTGTGGGGCTTATCTTCATCGTGGTAGGGCTTAACATTTTTCAGGCGCAGCGGAGGGCGGTACTGGAACGCCGCGAAGAAATCGGGCTGCTACGCGCGCTGGGCGCGGATGAATGGGCGGTACGGCTGGTGTTTATGTGGGACGGCTTTATCATAGGGCTCATCGGGGCGGGCGCGGGCGCCGCGCTGGGGCTGTTTCTTGCGACTCATATACGCGGATTTTTCACGGTGCTGGAACATATCGTCAATGCGTTCATCGCCTTGTTGAATCTGATTTACGGCGCGTTCGGAAGATCGCATATCGAAGAATTCGCCATTTTTTCTCCCGCTGTATTTTACATAAAAGAGATTCCGGCGCGGGTTATTCCCGTTGAAGCGGTTCTGATCTTCCTGTTCGGCTTTCTGTCGGCGCTGCTGGCGTCATGGTTCGCGTCCCGCCGCGCCGCCCGCACCAGACCCGCCGAAGTACTGCGGGACGAGTAGGCGCTCATAGTGCGTCAATCCGGCGGGTAACAGCCGCTGCTATAACGCGCGATCAGTACGCGGACGGTTTTCAGGAGGCGGCGAGGATTTTTCTGGTTCAATGCCACATTCCCCTCGAGTTCTGATAGTATACAGGACGCTTTTCCGGCGCGTTTGTCAAAAACCATGATGACTTTGTTCGGCAAACAACCAAAAATAGCTAAAGGGGACGAGCGCTTTCAGGTATATGAGCGACTCTCATTGGCTTTAATACGGTATGCCATATCCATTGAAGCGTATTATTGCCCATACCGGAAAAAAAAGGTATATTCAATACTATGGATTCATCTATATCGGATCAAGAAGAGAAAATCGCTCTTCTCAAAGAATTTGCCCATGACGCGCCCGTTGAATCGGGCGTGTACTTGTGGCGGGATGAGGAAAACAACGTCATTTATATCGGCAAGGCTAAAGTGTTGCGCCACCGGCTTTCCTCGTATTTTTCCGGCGAACACGACTTAAAGACCATTGCGCTCATCAAACATGCGGCGCGTATTGAAACCATCATCGTTGCAAATGAGTACGAAGCGCTTCTCCTTGAGAATACGCTCATTAAACAACATTCGCCTAAATACAATATCAGTCTTAAAGACGGGAAAACGTATCCGGTTATTCGGATAACAGCGGAGGAATTCCCGCGAGTGTTCAAGACCCGCTATATTGTCGAAGACGATTCCCTGTATTTTGGACCTTTTACCAATATACAAGCCATGGATACCCTGATGATTCTGGTGGAGAAACTCTTCTGCCTGCGAAAATGCCGCGTTTTCTATAAACGGAGCGCGCCATGTTTGTATTACCATATAAAAAGATGCCATGCGCCGTGCTGCGACAAGATATCAGTAAGAGATTACAAGACGCTCGTTAAACGGGTAGAGAAGATACTGTCCGGCAATAGCGCAAGCCTCATCATCGATCTTACCAAAAAGATGCACAAGGCTGCGGCTGCGCTTAATTTTGAACGAGCGTCCGAGTTGCGGGACACTATACGGGCTATTGAGATGCTCCAAGACACGAGCGATTCTATGGTGGTTGATATGAACGAAGATGCGCGCGACTACATTGCAAGCGCGAGCGAAGGCGTATTGACCACCTTTACCGTGTTCTCCATGCGGGGCGGCAAGATGATAGGACGGGAGCTTTTTCGTACCCGTTCAGCGGCGAATGAGGAAGAATCGGTTGAGACGTTTCTCATGTCGTATTACAACCATTCCATCCTGCCGCCGCCCGCTATTTATGTTGAGACGCTCAATAACGGAAATAGCGGCATGCGTGAAGCGCGCGAAGAACATGAAGCAAATTTAAAAAAATGGTTTATGGAGACGTTTGGGTATGTGCCGGCGATACAGGGAGCTGACAATAAACACCATGCGGCTATACTTGCCATGGCGCGGCAGAATGCGCTGGAGGATTTACGGAAACGGCTCAAGGAACGCGGCGCAGGTCCCGTGCTTGAAGAGCTGATGCAGGCGCTGCGTCTCAACCGGCTGCCGGTACGGATCGAGGGGTTTGACATTGCCCAGCTTGACGGGAAACATCCGGCGGCGTCCCTCATTGCTTTCAAAAACGGGCGACCCGACCGCAAGAACTACCGTATTTTCAAACTGCGTACCGTCATCGGCATTGTGGACGATTTCGCCGCCATGCGGGAAGCTGTGGAGCGCCATTATTCCAGAGCCTTGCGTGAGGGCAAAGACTTGCCCGATCTCATACTCATTGACGGCGGGCTTGGGCAGGTAAACGCCGCCCAAGGCATACTTAACGAACTGGGTATTGATTGCGATATTGTCGGGCTTGCCAAGCGGGAGGAGGAGTTGTGGCTTCCGGGCGCATCCGAACCGGTTCGTCTTTCAAAGCGTTCCGAAGCGCTGAAGCTGCTCCAGTTTGTGCGCGATGAGACGCACCGCTTCGCCACATCGTTCAATCAAAAGCTGCGTTCAGAAGATATTTGTTTTTCCGTACTTGAAAATATTGAAGGCATAGGCGAGAAAAAGGCTGCCGTTATCATGAAGGCGTTTACAAGCCTTGAGCGCATTGCGGACGCATCAGCGGAAACGATTGCCAAAACATGCGGCATAAAACCGAGCCTTGCTCGTGCGGTACGGACCGCGGCTTCCCTGTCGCTGGCGGACAGGGAAACGGCGAAAAAGCGGCTGATGTCCGGCGTGGGCAGGTCCGCGCCAAAATCCGCCGGCAGAGCTTCCAGAAGCGGCGCGAGCTTGGCTGTGGAAGCCGCTTCTACGGAGATTAAATTATCCAAAGGAGAGGTATGAAGTATGACAAAGAGAAATTTCCCTCAATGCAGCTTGATGGACAAGTGTAAAGAAAAGATAAAAACAGACGATTTTCTCTTTCGGAACATACTGTTTGTTATCATAGGCGTGAGCATCATGGCGGCCGGCATATCTTTGATGCGGTACGCGGCCTTGGGCATTGATCCGTATTCCTGCATGAATACCGGCATGGCGCGGAAGCTGGGCCTGTCTTTTGGGACGTGGCAGCTTATCTCCAATACGGTTCTGCTTGCCGGCGTTATCATCTTTGACCGGAAAAGGATAGGCTTCGGCACCGTGTACAACATGGTTGCAACCGGCTATACATCCGACTTTTTTCTGCGGTTTCTCTCCGTTGTGGAATTTCCCAATGAATTGGCAGTAGCCGCTAGGATCGCATCCCTGATAGCGGGTATAGCGATCCTCTCTTTCGGAGCCGCCCTGTATATAGAAGCGAATATGGGCGTTTCTCCGTACGATGCGCTCGCCATAATGCTTACGGATAAAACCCGCCGCAGCGCATGGTTCCGCTGGTATAGGATCGGTACCGACGGCGTGTGCGTGATAGCTGGCTTTCTTACCCGCAGCGATGTAGGGATCGGCACGCTGATAACCGCGTGTTTCGCGGGACCGCTCATGGCGTTTTTTCGGGAAGCGGTGGCAACGCTGCAAAAATCACGGTATGCCGGAAAGCGGCGCGCCGGAAATGAAGAGGAAAATGGACCCCGATAGTATAGTACTGATAGGTTCTCTTATTGGTTTGCTGCTGTTGTCCGCTTTTTTTCAGCGAGTGAAACGGCTTATTCTTTGCGCTAAACCGGATAAAAATGAAAAATCTTGCGGCGTCCGGTAATAAGCGGGCAAAAAAGGCGCTTACGCTTACCGGACATTACGATACGTTTCCTTTTTACCGTGTTAATCGGAAATAACATCGTCAATAGCGCCGCTTCCGCCTTGGCGACCGTAGGGAAATTGAAATTAAAAAGATATAAAAAAAGGCAAATCATATACGATTTGCCTGCATATCCTCCTATCAACATTATGGGCCTTCCTGGACTTGAACCAGGGACCTACGGATTATGAGTCCGCAGCTCTGACCAACTGAGCTAAAGGCCCCTTCTTTTTACGTGGATTATTTGTAGCATGAAATAAAAAAAAAGTCAAGCGGTGTGCAATGTTTATTTTTTATGTTCGCATTTGACCCATGAGCGCACCCGATAGCCGCTAAAGAGACGTTGCGCCATACGAAAACGTGAAAAAATGTATCACCATACCTCCAATGACTAACGATAAACAACCTGACGGCAAGGGCGGCACAGACGGCAAAGAGCGCGCGTATCGCATGGCATCCAGCCTTCTTCGGCGTCCTCCGTCTGGAACTCGAAGACTACCTCGACCTCATTATAGAGGTAATCATCGTGAAAAAGCGTTCCGGCATAACCGGTGAATCGTCCGCCTCGTAGCCGCTTCGGGCGGTCAAAAAGGCGTCAATCTTCCCCAATACCGCGGCGACTTCCGCCTGTTCCCAGCCGTATGCGGCGACTTGCGCGGAATCCGGCAACACCGTCTTCCATTTTTCACATACATCAACTAAATCCTGTTCCCGTGCGGACGCCCAATCCGCCATATATAGCTCCTTGGGGCTTCAAAATTACCGGTTCCGCGTCCGAATGGGAGTGTTGCATCCTCTGACGCGGCGTTTCTACCCGTCATCATACCGCCTCCCCGCCCCAATGTAAAGCCTTCGTATCCACATATAGAACATGGAGAATCAGTTTTCCGATTCAGAACTCCGGTTTTCCGGCTTGGAAAACTGATTTTCTAGCGCGGAAAATTAGTTTTCTAACATGGAAAACTGATTTTCTAGATTGGAAAATTGATTTTCTGGCTTGGAAAACTGATTTTCTAACATGGAAAACTGATTTTCCGGCATGGAAAACTGATTTTCTAGCGTGGAAAATTGATTTTCTAACATGGAAAACTGATTTTCTAGCGTGGAAAACTGAATATGGAAGAGGGAGGTTTAGCCGCGCTCTATTTCCCGTTCAACCATCTCTTTGGCGTCCGAGAGCAGCCGCTCCGATTTCCGGCGCAGGGAGAAACTCTTCTTGATGAGGGCGGCAATTTCTTGTTGGACGGCACTATCAACCAGAGGTATAGGAAGATGGAGGAATTCCGTTTTATTGATTGCCGTTAAAATGGTTCCAGAGCAACTTTGTTTAAGAAGGTGTTGCATGGGTTCTGATTTGAACAACACTAAAAGCGTCTCATCATTAATTATTTCCGAGTTAATTACATAAAAACCGGTGGAACACAAGGCTTTATCATACTCCTCCGTTATTAACGCGCAGCTATTCAGCGATCCTTCAATAGATGAAATAATTACGTCTTTCGTTCTTACCAAGCGCCGCGCCCGCGAGGGCAGTTCAACGCCTTTCGCATTCATGCAGCCGGTAATATTCCCCGAATTTCCTATGTCTGAAAGTTCTATGTAGGCATAGGTTTCATTGTCTAGGGGAATAACATTACTATCTTTCAGATTGCAAGTGTTTTTCAATAACGCAAACCCGTTAGAATAATTGTGTATTAAGCGTGCATAATCCTCATATTTTGGCTGATAATACTCCGCGTCAAGCCGCCCTGTCGCCAAAAAGGATTCTTTTAACGTCTTGACCGCCTTGTTTTCCCGCGAAGGCTGAAAGTCCTGTAGACC
>JAISMJ010000014.1 GCA_031276815.1 Treponema sp. | reverse complement strand
GGAAAGGAATAAAGATTCTTGCGGGGCGCAAGAATACAATGCTTGCGGAGGCTGTAACCGCTGGACTGACAGGGCTTGCTCTGTTGGTTTAAGTTTAGTCTGTGAAACAAGAAGCCCATTGCTTTAGCGTTGGGTAGCTCACTGTAAAGTCAATATTGAGTATTATCTTTACAAAATCGCGCGGCGCATTTCTCCCCTTCATGACTCAACTGTCTTGAAATGCGGCGGGACGCTCACAGGTACTCTTTACGTGATAATACACGCCGGAAGAAGCCGCTTCATAAATCCCATGCATAACATCAAGTACATGGTACGCCATATCGCTTGAAGCGCGGTGGGGAACGCCGTTTGTAATAGCGTCAGCCATATCAACAACGCCGAGTCCCCGCAGATTCGCGCTGCCGCTCCACTCACCGGCGTCTTTGCAATCGTCCGCATGATGCATGATAAGGGGGATTTCAGACCATGCTTCCGCCTTGTAACGCCGTACCTGCACAACGCCGCGGAACATATTGGGATCGGGGAGACGAAGCGCTCCTTCTGTGCCATACAGCTCAATATACGGCAAGGAATGGGACCATACGTCAAAACTGGTGATAAGCGTTACAACGGTATTATTCGCAAAATCAAGCGTAGCCGCGACATGGGTGGGGACATCGACGGTAATAACCGTTCCTGCCTGCGGTTCGCTCGTAACGGTACGGGTTGTAAACCCCTTTTGCGCGGAGCCGGATACACGCGCGATTGGTCCTAACAAGTTGACAAGCGCCGTAAGATAATAGGGACCGACATCAAAGAGCGGTCCGCCGCCTGTTTTGTAAAACGCTTCCGGAGACGGATGCCACGCTTCCATACCGTGATTCATCACAAAGGCGGCGCCCGCTATGGGACGACCGATCCAACCGTCATCAAGTAATTTACGGCACGTCTGCATACCGGCGCCGAGAAACGTATCCGGCGCGCATCCTACCCGCGCCTTGTTTTCCCATGCGGCTTTTAGCAGTACCGTAGCCTCTTCCCGTGTTATGCAGAGCGGCTTTTCGTTGTACACATGCTTACGCGCCTGTACCGCAGCCATTGCGAGTGTGTAATGCCGCTCCGGCGCGGTGAGATTAAGAACGAGATCAACAGTGTCCGCGTTGATAAGCTCATCAAGAGCGTACACGTGCGGAATATGGTAGCGTTCCGCGGCTTTTTCCGCCTTTTCCCGCGTCCGGTTGGCAACGGCAGTTACCGTAACCGCGCGGCTAAAGACGCCCGTTAGATTACGCAGGTATATATCGCTGATATTGCCGGTTCCTGCAACGCCTATGCGTAGTTTGTCCATAAGAAACAGTATACACTAGTATCTGGAATGATGCGAGATAGCAACGTGAGGATTTACGCCGGTAAAGAGCGTAGCCGATGCGTCTACTTTTTCAGTTCCTTATCCATGTTACTTTGTATAACGGTTTGTATATATCTACGGATTTTGAAACGAACCTCGGAATCGGTACGGGGCGTGAACACAAACACATATACCTGCATTGATTCATCGGTATGGGAGCCTACTACAATCGCTTCGGTACGCATAAGCATAGTTTGCAATTTTAGTTGTATGTCCGTGATAAGCAGCCCCTTCTGAAAACCGGGGTCGTGGAGAAAGGTACAAGAAAAACCAGCGGAACTAATATCATGAATGGAAGCGCTTATGAAGCGCCCGTCAACCGGCATATTAGCGGTAGTCATCGCATCGTTGGTGGTAATGCGGATATATTTACGCCGTCCCATCGCATTCTGCTGTATCAGTATACGAGCAATATGAGCGACCGTTTTTTTCAGATCGGTTGAAATATGGATAAAGCCGCACGTAACGTTAATCTGCGTGAGGTACTTTTCCTTCACCTCATCGTCTGCATTGGAAGAAAGAACGCCGATACCTACCTCTCCGGTATCCGGATCCGCCATGATATCGCGTATCCATGCTTCCCATTCCTGTTCCGGTACGGTTTTTTCATCAAGATTCACAAATACAATGGAATCTGGAAACCGTTTTAAGACGCGCCGCAATGTACTATGATCCTGTACGGTATACACCTCGAATTCCTGCAAGATAAGATCATGTACCACCTCATTCAGAACAATCGTTTGAGGGTACAGAAAGAAGATTTTTTTTCCCGTAATCGCTGTATTTTCCATAGGTACCTACTCTATCATAAAACCCTCAAAAAGGCAATCATATAAACTGCTTCACCGTTTTATCCTCTTGTAAATCGCTTGCTTTTGCAACCGCGTAAATGCCAAAGTTTGTAATCATGGTATCGAGAAACGTACCGGTTGCAATAAGGTAGAAAGCAATAGGTTTTAAGATGAGATACCCGCCCTCAAAACCCTGTCCGTAAGCTGTACAAAGAACAGCGAGCGCGGTATAGGCGCCGTCTCCCGGGTGCCGCGCGAGGAGGAATGAAATGACAAACGCCCGTATGCCGATGAGGATAATGTCGATAGTTGGAATTCCAAGGCTTGAGTACGACTTAATGATGAGGATCAAAGACATAGCGGCAACCATGGCGCTGCCCGCCCTGCCGAAGGTGGCGAAGAACGGAAGCGCAACCGCGTTTACACGGCGTCTGATGCCGAGGCTTTCCTTTGTATGCCTGAACAGTACGGGCAGTGAAAAGACAATATCGCCTGAAAAAAACGAGGTGATCGCGGATGCTAGGGAACTGTAAAGCACCGGCCAGGGGCGCGGCTTGTTTCTGAGCGCGTACAGCAAAAGAGGAAAGACAATGATGGTCAAAACGCCGCTGACAACGGCAACAAGGATAATCAGGCTTCGAAAATCAGTTTGTACGATGGCGCGGTAGCGGAACGCCCAATACGCGCTCAAGACAATCAGGATCACGCCCAAGATTTCGGAAAAGAACGAGGCGATATGATAGAAAACACGGGAGAGCGCATCTATGAGTGAAACAACGGGTTTCATGGCATGTTTGTCGTATGATAACCCCATGCCCAGAAAAAAAGCGAACGTACAAACCGGAAACAGATAGGCGCCATCACTGACAAGAGTTTGAAACATGTTTGACGGAAAAATATCCATGAGATTGTCAAAAAGGCTCAATGAAATCCGCTCTATCTGTTCATCATAGATAACGGGAATACGCGCGGGCGGGAAAAAGATGATGGCAATAATACCGCTGCTTATGACAAGCGCCGAGCTTATCGCTACAAACAGGAAGGAGCGGAACACTATGCCCCAAAGCCCGCCTTGCTGACGCAGTTCATGTACCGTAATAGTTAATGAGAAAAACAACAGAGGCACAACAACATACCGCCCGATGTTAATAGCGTACTCCGCGAGTTTTTCCATAATGGTTAGAATCGTTTGATTATCGTTTGGTACAAAGAACCCCAATAACAGTCCGAGGACAGCGCCGGCTAATAATTTTATCCATATTTTCATATCAAGTAAGTATAAAAGAAAGCAATTGTTTTGTCTATCGCTGCGGATACTTCCGTTATGTCTGCCGGCTGCTCCGGCATTGAACACGGCATGTCATGCGCGTCCAACCTTCACGCCGTCTCTGTATGAAGCGGGTAGGAATCACCTATACGCGCAGTGTGAAGAATGGGGAAAAACTTTATTGACAAAAGAAAAAAAAGAGATATACTTTATGAAGTTTATAACGATCATGCGTAAAACGTTGCAAAGGAGATTGAAAGAACGTCATGGGTTTTTCCACGCCGCAGCCGCGGAACATTCATAGCGGTTTATCTGACCTTTTGATGGTATGCGCCTTTTATATACGCCGCAAGTCCATTGCGCGAAAAGAAATACGCGCCTTATTTTCACGCAATTTCGCGTTTAATACGCATTACGCGAGCCCCCCCCCCCCCCCGTAGACGCTGACACACAGTATTATATAGATAATAGCCGGACATGCCGCCCTGAATTCCCGCATTATCGCGCTCCGCAGGATGCGTGGGGCGGGCGGTTTTTCTCACGCCGCGCCGGTTCGTTCCGAATCGCGGCGTTTCCGGTTCCGGCGTTTCCCTTATATTTCACACTTTTTCCGAGTTTCTCTGCCCTGATAGACAGTACCGTTAGTATGTGCGCTACTCTCGTTATCGCAAGCGATAGCGCCGTCCGCGCCAGCGATAGTGTCGTCCGCGCCTGCGCGAAGGTCGTCCGCGCCTGCGATAGCGTTGTCCGCGCCTGCGCGAAGAGTGTCCGCGCCTGCGATAGTGTCGTCCGCGCCAGCGCGAAGGGTGTCCGCGCCAGCGATAGCGTTGTCCGCGCCAGCGCGAAGGTCGTCCGCGCCAGCGCGAAGGTCGTCCGCGCCAGCGATAGCGTTGTCCGCGCCAGCGCGAAAGTCGTCCGCGCCTGCGCGAAGGGTGTCCGCGCCAGCGCGAAGGTCGTCCGCGCCTGCGCGAAGGGTGTCCGCGCTGGCGATAGTATCGTCCGCGCCTGCGCGAAGGTCGTCCGCGCTGGCGATAGCGCCGTCCGCGCCAGCGCGAAGGGTGTCCGCGCCTGCGTTAAAACTGTAAGCATCCGCGCCTTTATGGCGCGATGACTATATGTTTGTAAAGGAGTTTTTTATGTCTGGAAGACATTACATCCCGGCTAAAGAATCGGAGTTCTTTGAGTGGAGCGAAAATCTTATTGCCGTTTCCACCGCGAACAAAACCGTCGGGGGGCTGCCGGAAGACAAGCTCTCTGAAATCCAAGCCCTTCATGTTGAAGCGAAGGCGTTGTATGAAAAATGCAAAACAGCGTCTTACACCAAGATTGACATGGAGATGAAGCGCGAAAAAACGGACCTGCTTCTTCACCGTGAGGAGGTGTTCGTCAGGAACAACCTGCAGAACAACGACAAGATGACGGACGCGGGACGTACCGCGCTGCGGATTCCCATTTATGACACGCATCCCACGCCGCATCCGAAACCGGCTACCATTCCGGAGACGGAGGTTGAGACGCCGCATCCGCGTGTAGTGCGGATCAAGTTCCGGGATGAACACGCGGCGCGGTGGGGGAAACCTGAAAATGTGCATGGTCTGGAATGCCTGTGGGTGATAGCGGACGCGCCGCCCGCGAAGGTGAAGGATCTGCTTCATTCTGAGTTCGCCACGAAAAGCCCGCTGGAACTGACGTTTGAAGAAGACGAGCGTGGGAAGCGGGTGTATTTTGCGGTGAGATGGGAGAGCGGGACCGTGCTGAAAGGGGACTGGAGCGAGATATATTCCGCCGTTATCCCATAACGAGTTATTCCATAACGCTTTATGGAATAACTCGCTATTTCATAGCGAGTAATGAGACGCCGCTCCCGTAAGAGGAGCGGCGTTCCCGCGGGCGTCTGCGGGAATGGTTGCGCCCGTTAGTCGCGTATATACGGACGGCGGTCATAAAACGCAAAACACTATATGCAGAAGGAGACATTGAAATAATGAAGAAAAAAACGATATGCGGCGCATTGCGTAGTGCGCTACGTGCGGCGTTGTGGTACGCGGTGATGGCGGCTGCGGCGTCAGGCTGCGCGAATAGTCCCGCAACGGCGAACAATCCCATACCGGCGGATGGGTTGTCCCTCGACGAGGGCATTGCCCGCATAGCCCAAGACCTTGAAGCGGGGCTGCCGGAAAATACCCGTATCGCGGTGGTGAACTTTGAATCCCCCTCCGCGTTCTTTAGCGACTATGTGCTTGAGGAACTTCAGGCGGTTCTGGTGAACAACAAGCGGCTGGTGGTAACGGAACGCGCCAACCTTGAAAAATTACGGAACGAATTGGACTTCCAGATGTCCGGCGAGGTGAGCGATGAAAGCGCCATACCCATCGGACGCTGGCTGGGCGCTCAGGTGATCGTTACCGGCGGGTTGACCGATCTGGGAGGAAGCTACCGCTGCCGGTTCAACGCCATCGACATAGAGACGGCGGTGCGTCAAGTTTCTCCGGGTGTTACCATACGGAACGACCGCACCGTCGCGTATATGCTGCCCAAAGAGACGCCCGCGGCGCTGCCGGCGACTATTCCGGCGAAACCCGATCCCGCGCTGGCGGTGCTGTATTTCAACACGGGCTTTGCCCATTACGAGGCGAAACGGTACGCGGAAGCGGTCGCGGACTTTACCCGCGCGTTGGAAATCAAGGTGGATGATGAAGGGTCTCTGCGCTACCGCGCGTGGTCGTATTACTACCTCAAGGACTACGATAAGGCTATTGGAGACGCGAGCCGTTTGATAGGGATGCAGCCGGACAATGCGGAAAATTACTTTATCCGAGGTACTAGCTACGGTGGGAAAGGGGAGTATGACCGGGCGAGAGGGGACTACACTCAGGCATTACGGCTCAACCCCAATTACGCGGCGGCGTACAATAACCGGGGTTATGCCTACCATAACAAAGGGGAGTATGACCGGGCGATAGGGGACTACAATCAGGCGTTACGGCTCAACCCCAATGACGCGGTGGCGTACAATAACCGGGGTTATGCCTACCATAACAAAGGGGAGTATGACCGAGCGATAGGGGACTACAATGCGGCATTACGACTCAACCCCAATTATGCAGAAGCGTACAATAACCGGGGTTATGCCTACCATAACAAAGGGGAGTATGACCGAGCGATAGGGGACCTCAATGAGGCGATACGGCTCAACCCCAATCTTGTGTTGGCGTACAATAACCGGGGTAATGCCTACTATAGAAAAGGGGAGTATGACCGCGCGATAGGGGACTACAATCAAGCGTTACGGCTCAACCCCAATTATGCGTTGGCGTACAATAACCGGGGTAATGCCTACAAAAACAAAGGGGAGTATGACCGCGCGATAGGGGACTTCAATGAGGCGATACGGCTCAACCCCAATTTTGCGATTGCCTATTTTAACCGGGGTAATGCCTACGGTAACAAAGGGGAGTATGACCGCGCGATAGGGGACTACACTCAGGCGTTACGGCTCAACCCCAATGACGCGGTGGCGTACCTTAACCGGGGTAATGCCTACGCTGACAAAGGGGAGCATGACCGGGCGATAGGGGACTACACTCAGGCGTTACGGCTCAACCCCAATCTTGCGGCGGCGTACGTTAACCGGGGTCTTGCCTACTATAACAAAAGGGAGTATGACCGGGCGATAGGGGACTACACTGAGGCGTTACGGCTCAACCCCAATTTTGCGAATGCGTACTTTAACCGGGGTATTGCCTACGTTATGAAAAATGACTATGCCCGCGCCCGCGCGGACTGGGAGAAGGCTTTACAGCTCAATCCCAACCTTACCCAAGCGCGGAATAACCTTGAAGTGCTGCGGAAACAAGGGCATTGACCGCACGGCGGTTTTCACGCCGCGTACCGCGGCGAAGGAGGGCGTATGAAGGGCGGATAGCGGTTTGCCGGAATAATCCGGCGGACGAATGTCCCAGAGACATTCAAACGAACCATTCACGCGCCCTCGTATGAGGGGGAACATATTAGGAAATTACGGATTTTAACCGTAAAAATTTGGAGAACATATGAATTTAGAAGGCTATGAGGTTTTAAAGGTGGTTGCGCAGTACAAAATATACAAGGAAGGAACTCCTCCCGATATGTATATTGAGGTTTATCAAGATAATGGTGTTTTTCTAGCGCAATGTAATTACTCGTTTTGGAGTAAAGAACAAATCGATCCTTATCAACATGATTTAAGGGGACAGTGTAGTGAAATTGAGGCGGTTAGTAGCGTATTGCGAGCTTGGGAACAATTCTGGAAGCCGACTTTAGCGCCAACGGAATATAGTTGGGCATATCGAAATAATTACGAGTTGGTTGTTCGTGGTGACGGGAAAACGATGACGCGAGCTGAATTCAAAAAAGCGAAATGAATTGACCGTCCAGATGTCTGGGGAGATGAGCGATGAAAGCGCGGTATCAATCGGACGCTCATAGTGCCACTGTCGGGTATTCCAGCGAAGCCCGATCCCGTTTAGAAGGAGTACTATAGAATGAAAAAGAAAACAATGCGCGATATGGCAAAGGAGAAAGAACAATGGCGATGTGATGTCAGTGCTAATCTCATTCGTTGCGCTCTGGATGGCTTTTTGTATTCCCCGCCGCATTATGATAAATCAACTCTATGCCGATCTGGTTCAGGAATACCGCAGCGCGGAAATGGGCGCGGCTATACTGGCGATATTCCGCTTCTATATTCGGGATTGCAAGGAGGATGTTGGGCTTATTGACAGTACATATAAAGAAAAGTATGAGATACAAATAAAACGGTAAGACTGGGATTTAGTGAGGAGACCTCCGATTCAAAAATCAGTGCGGGCACAGCTAATACTCATCGGATTGAACTATCTGGAAATATAACATATGGTAGATTCATTTAAAAAGCAGGAAACGAAGAAACCCACCGGAACAGCAGCGGTGCCGCAATGATTGAATCCGGCAGTTTCGCATGATTGATCGATCTGTTTACCGGAATTTAATGCGCTATAATAAAAAAATAACAAAAAATAAACGCAACGGCATAGCCTCCGCAATGGGGGACTATGCCGTTTTCTTCAGGCGGGCGTTCCCCAAACCGCCGGGGCATCACCGCGCCGCGAGTTCTTCCCATTCCGTTGTCTTCTCCTCAATCCGGCGCGTAACGTCCGCAAGTTCCGCCTGTACCGCCCGCGCCTTTTCGCCATTGCTGTACACATGCGGCGCGCCAAGCTCCCGCTCAAGCCGCCGCTTTTCGTCTTCAAGGCTCTCTATCGCCGCGAGCGTCTCGTCCTCACGCTGCCGCCGCCGCCGTTCCGTTGCCTGCCGCCGCTTGTCTTCCTCCCGCTTCGCCTTCGCCGTCCGCTGCGGTTCCCCGTTGTTTTCCGCCGCTTGAACCGCAGACGCCGCCTCCCGTTTGCCGCGTTCCGGCGTACCGTTCCGCTGGTTTTCGCGTTCTGCTTCCTCTTCCGCTCTTTTTTCCATATAATATCCGTAATTCCCGCAGAAGAACCGGACGCCGGTATGCCCCGCGTGTTGACCGCGATCCGCGGACTCCGCAGACATTTCCAGCGTCTTGGTCGATAACCCTTCCATAAAGCCGCGGTCATGGGATACAAAGATAACGGTACCGGCATAGGTTTTGAGCGCGTCCATCAGAATGTCTTTTGAGTGCAGATCAAGATGATTAGTCGGCTCATCAAGAATAAGGAGATTGATGGGTTTTAGAAGCATGACGAGGAGGGCAAGGCGGCTCTTTTCGCCGCCGGAAAGCACGGACACGCTTTTATATACATCGTCTCCCCGGAACAGGAACGCCCCCAGCATGTCGCGTACTTTGGGAACAAGCGGCGTTGGCGCTTCCGCTTCCATGTATTGCAGAACGGACACGGGGACATTGAGCCGCTCCGCCGCGTCCTGCGAAAAATACCCCGCGGCTATGCCCGCTCCGTACTGTACGCAGCCTTCAAAGTCCGCGTCCGCGCCGGCAAGTATGCGGAGAAGGGTCGTCTTGCCCGCGCCGTTCCGCCCAACAACGGCGAGTTTTTCCCCGCTGTCGATGGTGAGATCGAGCTGTGAAAAAACGCGGCGTTCTCCATAGCGTTTGCCAAGCCCCGTAATAGTAAGCGCGATGTTCCCCGCATGGGGCGGGTCAGGGAAGCGGATGCGTATCTTCTTGAGCGATTCGGGAATTTCGATGCGCTCCATTTTGTCGAGTTTCTTGATGCGTTCCTGAACCATGGCGGCTTTAGTCGCTTTATACCTGAACCTGCGGATAAGGTCTTCCGTTTTGGCGATTTCTTCCTGTTGTTCGGCGTAGCGTTTCAGAAGGCTTTCAAGCTCAACCGCGCGTACGGTTTCGTACGCGGTGTAGTTTCCCGCGTAGCGTTTCAGACCGCCTTGAAAAAGCTCGTATACCTCGCGTATCGTAACGTCAAGAAAGTAGCGGTCATGCGATACGAGAAGATAGCCGCCGGTAAAGGATTGCAGCCATGATTCAAGCCACGACCGGGCTTCTCTATCAAGATAATTAGTCGGCTCATCAAGCAGCAGAATATCGGGCGATTCAAGGAGCGCCTTGGCAAGCGCGATACGCATCTGCCAGCCGCCGGAGAACTCCTCAACGGGGCGTTCTCCGTCATCCCGCGAAAACCCAAGCCCTTCTAGCGTCGACATTATTCGCTGTTCCCGTTCATAGTAGCCGGAATGTTCGACTTCTTCTCCTAACCGGTGGTGTTCTTGGAGTAAAACCGCTGTTTTCGCCGTATCTTCGCACGTTTCGCGCTTTTCCAATTCCCCGCCTATGGCTTCCATGCGGGAAAGCGCGTCAAGAACCGGCGTATATGCGGTTTCCGCTTCCTCACGAAGGGTTTTTCCGCGGTGTATAATGCCGGATTGCGGAAGATAGGATACGCGGCAGCCTTTTTGGACAGCCCTGTCGCCTGAATCCGGCGTAATCTCGCCGGCAATCACTTTCATCAGGGTCGATTTTCCCGCGCCGTTCGCGCCTGTAAGCGCGGCGCGAGTGCCGGAAGCAAGGTAAAGGGTTATATCCGTTAAAATATCCCTGTCGCCAAATGCAAGGGAAAGGTGGGAAAACTGTACAAACGCCATACTTATTCAGCCCTATTAAACCGGTTCCGCCGCCGCTTCTGATTAAAACGCTTCACGCGCTTTATTCTTCTATGAGGATCACTTCATCGGCAGACGCCGCGGCGTCGTCCGGCGCGGATTCCCCTGACGCCGCTGGCGATTGAGCCGGATCAGCGCGTACGCCCTTGGAAAAGTAAATAATGGCCGGCGATATGTCTCGTCTGATCACCGTTACCCCGTCAACGCTGGTTTTCGGAATGTATTCCATACGCAAGCCTTGACTCTCGAAACTGTACAGGAAATCAACCTCGGAAACTGTTTCCCCATTGAATTGAAGGGTAAACGCCCCCGTATATCTCTGTTCCAGCGAGGAGTCTAGGTAAAGCTTCATCATAACCTTTCCGGTTCCTTGAACAAAAGCGGGAATAATATGGGGCGTAAGCAACTCAAATCCCGACCATGAAAATGACCCGTTACGGTTCATCGTCAGCGTACCGTAATTAGCGCTGCTGAAAAGAGGTCCCTGATTGTAAATCCGCATAAAAAGGGCGCTCCGCCGCGCGTTTTCCTGAAGGATAATATCGTCAAGGCTTGTGGAAAGCGCGACAAAAAGAAACGTCCGTATAGCGCTGCCCTCTTCCGTGTATTGCACCGCCAGCACATCATCAGAACGAAGCTGCATCTGCAAAGAAGCGCCGTCAAAACGCCATGCCCTCATGCCGTTAGGCTGGATACTGGTATATGAAAACGTTTTATCTATGATGTTGTCATGTTCCATATCTTTTAAGAAAAGACGGGCTTTCCCTGTATCCTGTCCCGGATAAAACCCCCACTGCTGGTTGAGCATATCCATGTCTATGTTGTTACTGGCAAGCATTGCGCCGTAGGATTCAGGCAGCCACGTTTTGCTGAGCACCACATTCAGTTCCGCATCCTCTCCCCGTTCTTCCGCTATCCGTACCGTATCCAGCGCCCCGCCGGAATATTCAAAAAGCCGCAGCCGGTACGAAAAACAATAGCCGGTGGTTCCATCGCTGGTAAGCACTTGGTACCAGTCGCCCGGAAGCGGTTCGCCCGTAGAACTGATGGCGGGCGTTCCCTCTGTTTTAGCCAATAATTTGACGACCTCGCCCAGTTTAAGCCGGTAGACGCGGCGGGCGTTATTATCGGTACTGTCTCGTACGGGAAGCCCGTCTTGTAGCGTTTCGCCATAGGTAACGGCAAGCTGGGCAAATTCCTCCGCCCGTTTCAGCGCCGCCTTTTTCGTGCCGAACACGTCCATCTGCTTGAGCGGAATCTCAAATTTATCCGGCGCATCGGAACCGGTACGATACGCTTCGGGAATACCCGCCACCCATGCCTGATTGATATTTGATTTTATGTACACCGGCAGAACCGTCCCTGATGGAACCGCCGGATTCTCAGACGACCATAACAAGACGCCCCATCCCTCAAGTTTGGTACAAGCGACAAAAAGCGTACATAGTATCGGTATAAGCATATAAAAACAGGGTTTGTTCAAGCTCATGGCGTTATTATACTATAAGGAAGACAAGAAACGCAAGGTTGCATACGGAATATACGTGAAGATTGGCTACTTATGATTTTGATGCTTTTTATCCGAGACAAAGCGGCATATACCCAGAAATGTTGTCTAATACTGTTTTATGAAATCTGTTGATTTTCAGCGCTATTACCAGACTAATGTTTCACGTGAAACATTGATTCACGCATCAGGCGAAGTCTCATATTGATACTACATATTGCAGTGATATATGTAGGCGCTTATGTTTAAGCATGAACACCCTCCAGAGCAGCTTACTATCCAACCTAGATTATATCCTTGATTCGTCTCATCAAAATATCAAAAACATGTTTTTCTCGTTTTATGGCGTTTGACCCCCTTGACTTTTCCTTTGTAAATGGTCAATGATTAACGAAAGGAAAAGCCATGGAAGAATTGCAGTCAACCGAAGTTTTGGATCAGGAAATTCTTGAAGATGCACGGAAAAAGGCATTCCGCATTATCAAAAACGCGGACGATACCGTTACGGACAATGCCCATGCGTGGGAGGGAAAAATAAAGGATGCTCTTAATGCGCTGCGGCAAAAATACGCCGACAAGATCCAAAAAAACGGGGTCGATATTATGCGGAGGCTTGTACAGGATAAACGCCGCGCCCGCTCAATTAAAATTGAAGAGCTTTTAAAGACGTCAATAAATGGCTATCTTTCTTCGCTGGATAAAAAAACACTGCTTGCGCTTTTGGAGCGTGAGCTTACCAAACGACTTGATGAACTTAATGCGGAAGGTACGCCTATTACTGAAGAAGACGAACCGGAAGTAATGTTGCGCGCGATTACCGAAAAAGAAGCCGAAAGCCTTCTGGAAAATGCTTTTTTTAAAAATTTCAAAGAATTAAAGAAAAAAAGAATTTTTTGGACTATCAGAAAACCTAATGCTTTGTTTCTGAATGCAGGAATATTTCCCGCCATTGTTATAAATACCAGAAAAGTAAAAGTTACTGCATCCATAGATGATGCTGAAGCCTTTCTGCTTGAAGATAAAAGAGCCGAATTGACGGCAGCCCTCCTTGGAGAAGCGTTCTTGGAGAGTATTGCATGAATATCGGACAGGTGAAACGCATAGCAGGACCTATAATACACGCAACCGGTCTCGGCGGCGCAGGACTCTTTGACGTAGTTGATGTTGGTCCTAAAAAGATTCTTGGAGAAATTGTGCGCCTTGAGAAAGACGAAGCCGTTATTCAGGTGTATGAAGACGGCACGGGAATGTACGTGGGCGCTGAAGCTGAATCAACAGGACGTCCGCTTTCGGCGCGTCTTGGACCTGGTCTTATCGGAACTATTTATGATGGCATACAGCGTCCATTAGAGTTGCTGTACCAGCAATCGGGCGCATTCATGGAACCCGGTGTGCGGGGTGAGCGTCTCGATCCCGATAAAGGCTGGGACTTTGTTCCCAATCCTGAAATTGCCGGGAAACTCGCGCGGAAAGAGCCGGTTACGGTAAAGCCAGGTCTTTCGCTCGGTACGGTAAAGGAAACTGAAAGCATCACCTGCAAGATCATGGTTCCGCCTGTCTGTAAGGGCGGTTTGTTGCTGGAATTACGCGGTGCGGGTACATATACGATCAACGACATTGTAGCGTTAAGCGATAAAGACGAACGGTTTTTCCTGTCCCAGTGGTGGCCACTGCGCTTGCCGCGCCCTGCCGCGAAGCGGCTTGCTCCGGACAAGCCGCTTATCACGGGCGAGCGGGTTATTGACGTGTTTTTCCCCCTGTCAAAAGGAGGTACTGCGGCAATTCCGGGCGGTTTCGGTACAGGCAAGACCATGACCCAGCATGCCATCGCCAAATGGTGCGATGCCGATGTCATCATTTATATCGGGTGCGGTGAACGTGGCAATGAAATGACCGATGTGCTTACCGAATTTCCCCATCTTATCGATCCCAGAACCGGACGTTCCCTCATGGAGCGTACGGTGTTAATTGCCAATACTTCCAATATGCCGGTTGCTGCGCGTGAGGTCTCGATCTATACGGGCGTTACTATTGCTGAATTCTACCGTGATATGGGCTATCATGTAGCGATCATGGCGGATTCCACCTCCCGTTGGGCGGAAGCGCTCCGTGAACTTTCAGGGCGCATGGAAGAAATGCCCGCCGAAGAAGGTTTTCCGGCATACCTTCCTACCCGCCTTGCTGAATTCTACGAAAGGGCGGGACGCATTGAAACACTCAACGGCGAAGAAGGTTCAGTTTCCATTATCGGGGCTGTATCCCCGCCTGGCGGCGATTTCTCCGAGCCGGTTACCCAGCACACCAAGCGTTTCATTCGTTGTTTCTGGGCGCTTGACCGCGATCTTGCGAATGCCCGCCATTACCCCGCCATAAGCTGGATCGACAGTTATTCCGAGTACGCCGAGGAAGTCAAACCATGGTGGGAGCAAGTAAACCCCGTATGGGCTGTAGTCCGGCAGAAGGCGCTGGACCTTCTCAAGAAAGAACAACGCCTTTCGGAAATCGTCCGGCTCATCGGTCCGGATGCGTTGCCCGATGATCAGCGACTCATTCTTATTACTTCAGAAATCATTAAGAATGGCTTTTTACAGCAAAATTCCTTTGATGAAGTTGATATGTATTGTGTGCCGGCTAAACAAGTGCGGCTTTTGGAATTCATCATGTATTTTTACGAAAAAGCCGCCATGTGTATAAAACTCGGCGCTCCCCTTGTGCAGATAACCGCACTACCGGAACGGGAGCGGCTTTCCCGTATCAAGAGCGAGATCAAGAATACCGATATGGATTCACTGAATGATTTTGAGCATGGATTGAATATGGTAATGGAAGAATTGGAACGGAATTACCGGACCAAGGGGCATTTGTAAATTATTAGTTATTTTTAATGACTTTATTTATTTTATAGAACATAAAGGAGAAAGACATCATGTCCGATGGAAAGATTGAGCAGTACCTCATTAATCTCATGGTAACGTACCGTGAAATTGATAAGAATTTGTGGCTTATTGAAGATGAGGACAACTATCTGGAAGAGGTCGCCGTCATGCGGGCGGATCCTCTTGTCGTTATAAGAACCACCGTAATGGATGTGCCGGAGGAGAACAAAGAGGAGTTTTATGAGCTATTACTAAAACTTAATGCAACCGATCTTGTCCACGGCGCGTATGCTTTAGAACAGGGAAAAGTTGTTTTGCTTGATACCCTGGAATATGATACGATGGATCTACAGGAATTTAGGGCGAGCCTTGATGCGTTCAGCCTTGCTCTGTCGCAACACTATAAAATTCTTTCCGCTTATAGAAAGTAAATAGAAAGTAAGGAGAATGATATGGGAATTTTTTCAAGACTTAAAACAGTCATTAGTTCGAATGTGAATGATCTTATCAACAAAGCTGAAGACCCGGAAAAAATGTTAAATCAGCTCATTATTGATATGAATAATCAGCTCATTGAATCCAAGAAAGCGGTTGCGCTTGCCATTGCCGATGAGAAAAAGCTGGGACGAGATACAGAAAATCAATTTGTTCAAGCTCAGGAATGGGAGCGTAAGGCGATGCTTGCCGTTAATGCCGGTAAAGACGACCTCGCAAAAGAAGCATTGCTCCGCAAGCAGGAATATGACAATGCTTACGCCGAATATAAGAAACAGTGGGATGCTCAAAAAGTAGCGGTGGAGAAACTGAAGACCACGCTTCGGGAACTACAGAACAAGATCGATGAGGCGCAGCGCAAGAAGAACCTCCTTATTGCTCGTGCGAAACGTGCAGAGGCTCAGGAGAAAATCCAGAATACTATCTCCAATGTATCGGGCAATGCCAGTGCTTTCGAAGCCTTTGACCGCATGGCTGCAAAAGTCGATCAACTTGAAGCTCAAGCTGATGCTCATGCTGAATTGGCGGATTTGTCCGCTACTGCGGATCTTGATAAAAAATTCAAGGAACTGGAAAAATCTGATTCTTCTGCGGACACCATGTTGCTGGCGCTGAAGCAGAAGATGGCGGCTTTACCCGGCAACTAGGATATGGCTGGTTTACAAATGGTTAGCATCCAGCCCAAGCCATTAGGCTTGTGAATATAAGCCGCAACGATAAAGGTACGTAAGAGCATCGTTTGAAGTAATGCTTGACAAGAACTATATTTATAAGTATACTCCAAAAAGATTTAATTTATGCGTGCAAGATTTTTGAGAAGCGTACGAATCTAATGCTTGTGGAGACTGCGGACTTATAACGTAAGTCTGCCGCAATGTGGATTTGGTAGAGTTTGTTCTATTCGTCTAAGTGTGGTCTGTGAAACAAGCAGTCCATCGCTTTAGTGCACTTTAGCGTTGAGTAGCTCAATACTGCCTATTGAGATAGAGACCGCTGAACTGTTAGACTTATTAGTTCATGTTTTATTTGTGAACAGGAAGCCAAGGTTAAAAACCTTTGGTAGCTTATAGGGAGGAAGATGCGTTGGCATATAATGTATTGTCTGTATATAAAAACACTGATATAACAACCGCAAGTCCTGCACAGTTGGTAGTAAAGCTTTATGATGAAGCTGTCCATCAGTTGGATAAGTCAATAGATCTTTTGGATGAATACAGCGATGGGGAAAAAAAAGATCCGGGAAAAATAGAGCCTATCAGTAAAGCGGTGATTAAAACGCAAAACATCATAACTGAACTTATGGTGTCTTTAGATATGGAGCAGGGTGGGGAAATTGCTACGAATCTTTTTGCTCTCTACTCATGGTTTAATAGGGAATTATTCGAAGCAAATATAAACCATGATAAACGGCGGATCACTATTGTCCGTAATATGGTGAGCGAACTGCGCAATACGTGGAACGAAGTTGCATCAAACACTGCTATCGGCGAAAAGGGATCGATGCCGAAAAACGGTGTTAATATTTCGTTTTAGTAGGTTTTTATTTTGAATGAAATTTCTACAGAAGAATTAAGAAAACGAGTGGCGATTGTCAAACGTTTCCGTGAACTTCTCATCGCGCAACGGGAGCGTTTTAGCGCCTATCTTGAAACGATTGAAAAACAAAAAGACATTATAGAAACTGGTAATGCGGATGATATTCTTACTTATGTTGAAATGGAAGAAAAAATGGTTTCTGACATTTTTTCCATTCAGAAAGTTATAGTTCCGCTTGAATCACAGTACCGTTCCCAGATAGAAACACATTCTGTAGAAACCAGTGGAGTTGTGTCTGCTCCCGATATACCGGAAATTCAGAATGCGCTTGAACGGATCAGAGTAGAGACAAATAATAAGCTAAAACAAAATCGCAATTTGCTCGAAAAGCGTATGAACGAATTTCGAGAAGAATTGAAACTAATCAGAAATAATCCCTACATAAAGCAAAGGTCTTCATTTACAAATACAGAAGAGGCGTCTTTTTTGGATATGAAAGGGTAGTGCTGCCGAAAGTCGCTGAAAAATGTATGACTCTTTTGGCATAATGCTATTACTTTACTATTATGAGGTTAGAAGAGAAATTTGCTTCCACAATAAAAATGATTATGAACGAGTGTATAGTTCAGGCAAGATGTAAAATCAACCTTCATCTGGAAGTGAAAGACCGTAGATCAGACGGTTACCATAATTTGGAAAGTATTTTTCTTCCACTGGAATGGGGTGATATTCTTTATTTTAATGTGCTTGATCAATTGTCGATATGTGACCTGCAAATGGTTTGGAATATACCTCACAGGAAATATATAGAAACATCTGGTGATATACCGTTGGAAAAAAACCTTGTGTACAAGGCGGTTTCTCTTTTTAGAAAACGGACCGGCTGGGATAAAGGAATACGGATTGTGCTTGAGAAAAAGGTTCCGGTTGGAGCCGGTTTGGGTGGCGGGTCGAGTGATGCAGCAGTAACGTTGTGTACGCTAGATGCCTTGTCTGGAACGCGGCTATCGTTTGGCGATTTGTGTGAAATGGCTGCGGAATTGGGAAGTGATGTTCCATTTTTTTTGTATAACACGCCGGCGTATGTTTCAGGAAAGGGAGATCATATACGGAAGATCGCATGTCCATGGAATTTTTGGGTACTTCTGGCTATTCCTGATTTTGAAAGCAAGACTGTTTCTGCGTTCCATATATTGGATAAAGAACGGGAATATGATGGTGAGTTTTCATACATTAGTGAGCGGAAATCTTCCTTAACTGAGAAAGATTTGATAGATGGTTTGATGGTTCATCCTTCAAAATGGCGTTATTATTATAATGATTTTTTACCCTCTTTTTTAAGAGGAGAACATAAAAGAGAGTATTCTGCTATATTTAAAACGATTGAGAATGGAAAGGCGGATTTTTTTAGTTTATCAGGTTCTGGTTCGAGTTGTTTTGGTATTTTTAGTTATAAACAGTCGGCAGAATACACCGGTAAATTGTTAGCTGATGATAAAAATTTTGTTCAAATAATTCAATTCACCTCTTGCATTTTCTAAAGAAGTATTGTATCGTGTTATTATGTTTTTGAAGGAGGTGAGTCATGAAGATTACCGATATCAGAATCCGTAAAGTATCCGGTGAAGGGAAACTCAAGGCGTACGTAACGGTTACTTTTGATGAGTGCTTTGTGGTACACAATGTAAAAATTATTGAGGGAAAAAATGGGGCTTTTGTAGCAATGCCGAGCCGGAAGACTAGTTCTGGCGAGTATAAAGATGTAGCGCACCCAATTAATCCCGAATTCAGGGCGGAGCTACAGAAAGAAATACTGAATAAGTATGAATCAGGAAGCGACGATCCGACTCTGGAAATATAAAAAATGGAACATCTAAAACTCTGGTTTTAGATGTAATCCTTGGGACGTAGGCAAGAGGTAAGCCACCGGGTTTTGGCTCCGGCATGCACAGGTTCGAACCCTGTCGTCCCAATTGTAATAAGGTAGTTTTAATTGGTAATTTATCACGTTCCCTACGGGCGCGTGGAGTAAAAACAAATAGACATTTGGAGAAACTATGAGTAAACTTGTATTGTCAGCAAAAAAGAGAGAAATAAGCGGTTCAATTTCAGCTCGTAATATTAGAAAAGCAGGCCGTATACCTGCGGTTATATATGGACGGACGGTCGAGTCTTTGCCTATTGATCTTGATGCGAAAGAATTTTCTAGTAGCGTGAAAAACATTACCAAAAGCACCATTGTAACGGTAGATATTGACGGTCAATTCTATGATGCTTTTGTGAAAGATACACAATACGATATTCGTGACGGCAATGTCTTGCATGTTGATTTTTATGTGGTTGAAAAAGACGTTACTATGCGAGCAAAAGTGCATCTTCTTGTTCAGGGAAATCCAATAGGCGTGCGGGACGGCGGAACGCTTGAATTGCCCTTACACGAAATTGAGGTTGAGTGCCTTCCCAAAGATTTGCCTGAACGGATCGTTGTTGATATTTCCGGTCTTAAAGCAAATCAATCCATTCACGTGCGCGATATTATATTAGATGAGAATGTCAAGCTTATTTCTTCTGGCGAACAGGTAGTGGCGTTGGTAAAGTTTGCTAAAGCCGATGCCTCTGCCACTGAAGAAGAAGCCTCTGACCAGACGGCTGCCATTGCTGATAAAAAATGAGTCGTTATAGCAACAGCCTTTTACATGAATGACTTTGAGAAGAAAATTGCCGGCGGATTGGGAAACTGGTCTGTCGGCTCTTTGTTTTTAATAGCTGTTTCAGGTGGAGCGGATTCTACGGCGTTATTGTCTGCGATGGTTGTCATCGCCCGTGAACGTGGATTCAGGCTGCACTGCCTGCATGTGGATCACGGTATTAGACTCAAAGCCGAGCGACAAGGCGATGCGGAAGCCGTTGAACGGCTGTGCGTCCGGTTTGATGTACCGTGTACCGTTACGATCATCCAGCCGGGGACCATTGAACAAACCGCAAAAGAGCAGGGTATCGGCATAGAGGCTGCGGCGCGTCTATTTCGGCATAGAGCTTGGAAAAAAGAGCTGGCGCGTGTCAGCGCGGAACGGGTTCTGGTTGCCCACACAGAAGACGATCTTTTGGAAACTATACTGATGCGTTTTTTAAGAGGCTCCGGTCCTGCCGGACTTGCGGGCATGAAACGCGAACAGTACCCCGTATTCCGCCCTATGCTTTCCATATCCCGCGTCGATGTTCTGCATTATCTTGAAGTGCGGACAATTTCCTTCCGTACCGATTCTACAAATAACGATATTCATTACCTAAGAAATCGTATCCGTCTTAAACTCATACCGCTTCTTGATGAATATTTCTCTGACTCGCCATCGGCGTGGAGAAAAGTCGTGCTTGCGGGCGCTGAAACTCATCGTTATGTTGCGGATTTCCTTGAAGATGAAGCCTCCGCTCGTATTAGTTGGACTGATGAAACGGATAGTAACAGGAAAAGAATGTCTACAACGGAAGATTTTTTTTCTGTGCCAGAAATTATACGGGAAGAATCTCTGTTTAAGGCAATAGACCGCATCAACCAAGCGAATGAAACGACCGCATTGCCGAGACGTTCAGTGTTGCGCCATTTCTGCCGGGGCTGCAAAAATGCAGTTGAGACAGGCAATGTAAGGATTTCAAAAGAAAAAGACAGAATCGTCATTGCGGAACGGCAGGAATGTTCAGAATCTGGTTTCGCATTGTTTATTCGCGGAGGGATCGATACGTCTGAAGAACAGGTATACAGTTTACAGAGTGGTATGTTGATAAAAAGAAGTGGAAATTATATAATAGGAAAAGAAAAGATAGAAGTGAAAGAAGGATCGTTTCCCGCCGTGATCCATTCTACAGATAATGGAAAAATAACGGTCGATTATAGTGGAGGTAGCAATGGCTAATGAGATGAATCGAAAAAATAAACAGGCTCCCGCAGCCTTAATTTTTCTGATTGGAGCGCTTATTCTTGTCGGTGTAACTTTTTTTAGACCAACAGGACCTGTTGTACAGATGTTGCCGTATTCTAGTTTTATGAATCAGCTTGAGCAAAAAAATGTAGATAAAATTGTTATCGTTGACAATAATCTTATAGAAGGAATGTTCAGAAAAGGAGGGGCGTTTAAAACCGTTATTCCCTACAACGATCCGACTTTACTGCCGCTACTGCTTGAAAACGATATTGCCGTAGAAGGGGGATCTTCTAATCCCTTGCTGCGGATACTTTTTGAACTATTGCCGTGGCTCATAGGATTTGTCTTTATTTATTTTATGATGAGAAACATACAAGGAGGAGCGGGCAACAAGGCGTTTCAGTTTGGGAAGAGCCGCGCGAAGCGATACCACGACGGGGACAAAAAAATAACCTTTGCCGATGTTGCGGGGCAGAAAGATGCGAAATATGAGCTTGAAGAAGTGGTCTCCTTTCTGAAAAGCCCTCAGAAATTCACTAAAATGGGGGCAAAGATACCGAAAGGCGTACTGCTTGTGGGCATGCCCGGTACCGGTAAGACCCTTATGGCGCGGGCTGTTGCCGGAGAAGCCGGCGTTCCTTTCTTCCACATGTCAGGTTCTGATTTTGTGGAGATGTTTGTCGGTGTGGGCGCCAGCCGCGTGCGCGACCTCTTTGAGCAGAGCAGAAAAAATGCGCCGTGTATCATCTTTATTGATGAGCTTGACGCTGTTGGAAGGACGCGCGGCGCCGGTTATGGCGGCGGACACGACGAACGGGAGCAGACCTTAAACCAGATTCTCGTTGAGATGGACGGTTTTGATGCAAAAGAAGGCATCATCATTTTGGCGGCGACAAATAGGCCGGATGTGCTTGATCCCGCGCTTCTGCGTCCCGGGCGTTTTGACCGGCAAGTGGTGGTTGCTATGCCCGATATAAAAGAACGGGAAGCCATCTTGAATATTTACGCCAAGAAAATAACGCTGGCTAAAGACATTGAGCTGGAACGTATAGCCCGTGCAACGCCCGGCATGAGCGGCGCGGAAATCGCCAACCTTGTAAATGAAGCAGCCTTATTCGCAGCGCGTAAAGACAAGACTGAAGTAGAAATGGTTGACTTTGAGGAAGCTCGGGATAAGATTATCATGGGCGTAGCCAGAAAAACGCTGGTTATTTCCGATAAAGAGCGTAAAATGACCGCCATTCACGAGAGCGGACATGCCTTACTCCACTATTATCTCAAGTACTCCGATCCGCTTCATAAGGTTACTATTGTGCCGCATGGACGTGCGCTCGGCATGGCAATGTCTCTGCCGGAAGAAGATGTGTACAGCCGTACCAGAGGGTGGATCGAGGATAGAATCGCCATCTGCTATGGAGGTTGGGTTGCCGAGAAAATTTGCTTTAATGAGACGACTACAGGTACCAAGCAAGATATTCAGCAGGCTACGGAAATGGCGCGGAATATGGTATGTGAATGGGGTATGTCTGATGAAATAGGACCTGTCGCCTATGGGCAGGAGGATGAGCCTATTTTCATTGGGAAGGAAATCGCCCGCCACAAGGATTACGCCGAAGAGACTGCAAAACGGCTTGATAAAGCTATAAAAAAGATATTGGATAATGCAAGAATGCTTGCTGAAAATATACTCATCGAACATAAGGATAAACTAGAAAAACTCGCCGATATGCTAATAGCGCGGGAGACTTTAACTGATGATGAAGTTAGATTGTTATTAGAATTACCTCAGAGGGGGGCTGTGCTTGTATAATTCTCGTGGAATTATAACATTTCTAAACATGATTTGTTTCCCGCTTGTGTTGTTATGCACGGTATCTGTTTTTTCTCTCGACACGAGGGATAGCGATACTATTCTTGCACAGAATTATTTTGCATGGGCGCAAAAAAGAGTGGATGAGGGACGCTGGCGTGAAGCGCGCGCCGGTCTGGAGCGTTCCCTTGATTTTGCTGATGTATCTTCGGACATCTCTTATTTATTGGCGCTTGTCCGTCTCCACGAAGGAGCGCCGCGCCTCCTTGTGCTGGAAGCCGCCGAGCTGGCGCTTGCAACCGGCAGGTGGCGGCATTACACGGCTGAACAAGGAAAGCTCTTGTATGCGCGGCTCCTTATCGGTTTGCATACATTTTCCGCGGCGCTTGATACGCTGGCGGGTGTTTCCGAATGCGCGGAGAAATGTGAACTTCAGCTATTAGCCTTTAAAGGTTTGAACAACCGCGCCGCTTTCGATACGGCTGCAGTCTTTGCGCTTGACATGTATCCGCGCAACCCCGTCTTTGTACGGATTATTTTTACCTATTTTGCCGATGGCGATATGTTGCCCGAAAGAAACGAGCGAGACATTATCTATCTTTGTTTAAGCAGACTTCCCATTCTTATGGAATACGATCCGGAACTCGCCTATTTAGCGGTACCGTTTATTCCCAATGAAGTACATGCAAGACTTCTGGTAGCCGCATATCTGGCTACGTATAAACCGAACGCGGATTCAATTCCCGCTGCGCTTTCTCTTGGGTTAATTGATGAGCAATCTGCGATTGATACAATGTTTGATTCGGTTATTGATAAAGAGACGCTGCTTTCCGTATGGAATCTGTGTACCGATACGGGACGAACCGGCATACGGCAGCGGCTTTTATCGTGGACGGGTGTTATTACTACAGATACGGATAAAGACGGTATCGTTGAAATGCAAATATCCTACCGTAACGGGAGAATAGCATCGTACCGGGAAGATACGGATCAAGACGATGCTATGGAACTTATCGTTCTCTTTGAGAATGGTATCCCCATCCGTGCGGAAACCGGAGGCATTACCGTGCAATGGGAACGGTATCCGGCGATCCTGTCCGCGGATCTCAAAGGTTCACGGTATTTTCCAAAACCAAACGATTTCTTTTTTGAACCGTTGCGCTTTACCGCTCTTGTTCAAGGGAGCGTTCTTTACCCGGAACGAAACAAACAAACGGCGAGCCGCCTTACGGAACGTACCTTGCTTGCTTCCGCCATACTCATTGAGCGGGACAGCGCTGGATTTTCCGGCGCAAAAGAACGCATAGAACTAGTAAGCGGGATTCCCCAGTGCGCTCGTGAGTATGTAAACGAAAAGCTTGTATCCGAAACCACGTATAGACAAGGCACACCTCTTATCAAAAAAATCGATTTTGATTTGGACGGAATGTTTGAGACGACTCTGGTTCTAGGAGAATAGTACGCCGCTTCCTAGACGCTGTTAGTACGCGCTAATTTTAAGGAAGGCGGGGAAGTTCAAATCTGATTTCTCAAAGCGCACCGTCCGCCGGCGGTTCGCTTTGCTTTTCCCGAATAACCATCAATAAACGAGCAGCTTTTCCAGTATTTCTGTTTGTCCTACTATATCGTTATACGTAAGAAGACCTAGCGCTAATAATCGTAACCTGCGGTCTGTAGCAAGTCACAGAGAGGCTCGGTATCGCGCAAAGCCCGCTTCATAGTATCAGTTATGCCGATAGGCGTTTGCTTCACCATTTTTATCAAAAATAGGACGCCCTATTGCGTATAACGTTCCAGCTGTTTACGACGGTTTGGTCGTGGCAATGAAGAAACGCGTAGAGTTGCACCGCCGACAGAATGTGCTGGAGTGAGGCGTGGGAATGTTCAGACCGAAGGTCTGCGCGTAGCGGAATGGCCTACTGAACGGAAGCCAAGCCCGCTACTGCAGGCGCAGGCATATAGATATGTTATGTGCCGTTTTTTCTGTCCATTTGCCGTTAATGGAATAGGCATTTTTTGAATTATTCTTTTTTATTTTATATATTCATTTAAATTTATGAAAAATATTCCTAAAAAAACACACATTAAAATAAGAAAAATGCTATATATTAAATGAAATATCACCGCTTTTTTATTTGGTTTTATATTATTCTCCCTTATATATAATTTAATATCATTAATTATTTTCTTGAATATTAATTTGCCTTTTTTATTCTTCATTGTAATTGTTCCATTCCCTGTAAATTCCATCGTTGACGGAAAAGAAATTTTTAGTTCATTATTTATATTAATAAGATGAAATTTATTTATTTTTTCTTCGAATTCTAATGAATTATTATTTAAAGAATAAATAATAGCATCCCGAATATCAATATCTTTTGCGCAAAATATACTGTAAGACCTTATCAATAACAATGACACAATAATAAGGATAATTAATAGCGAATATATTATTGAAAAAAATAACGTAGATATTCCTTTGAAACTTGCATTAACGATTATTCCATCTATAAGAATCGGGGTAGCCGATATTAATATGATGACTAATAACCATTTTGTATTAATAATCAATGGTTTGTTTTTAATAACTGCCGCTAGGACAATAATCAAACAAAATATTGCGAAAATGGACATAAAAACTGGAAAAACAAATATGGAATACTTTACAAAAAATGAATCTCCCATAATAAGCCTCCAAAAGTGATATTTTTTATTATATCCGATAAAACAACAATTGTCAATAAGATTTTTCATATTCTTGTACATGGATGCGGCGTACCTTTTTAGAAAAAATGTCACATAACTACGTATATACGCATTGATTCGTAATACCTTTCATGGGGCGCTTGACAAGTCCGGCGGGGTTTTTTCCATCACCGTATACATGGGAATACAAAAACTTCACCTGTATGCGGCACATATTACGGACGTATAGCCCGCAAAGCTCCGCCTCTTATTCGTGGAGATTGGGGCAAAACTCCGAAAATCAATTTCTTTTTCTCCTTTACATACTGCTGGCGCGTCCGATTATCCCCCATACATGACATGGAACGCGCGTTTTTCGCTTCGGCGAGGACGGCTATTTCCGCGGCGGCGCTGAATCATGCTATAACAACGCTGAACCATTCTGTGACGGAATGAGATCATTCTACGACAAAACTGAACCATTCTGTGATGGAATTGACCAATTCTATGATGGAATGGACCAACTCTGAGACGGAATGGACCAGTTCCGCGATGGAATGGACCAGTTCCGCGGCGAAATGAGATCATTCTACCGTAGAACTGGTCCATTCTATGATGGAATTGAATCATTCCGCGGCGAAATTGGTCCATTTTGCGGCTCCATTGCATCCGTTTATGACAGCATTTTTGATGGGATGGAAGTATTTTATTTTTTTACGGAGGTATTGAAAATTACGTATTACAAAAATTGGCTGCAGACGGTCGGGACGACCAACTGCGGCGGGCAAAGACGCGCCTCATTCGGCTACAAATACCGTTTCGGCTCTTCACCACGCACTAGCGCGTACAGCTCAACGTAGCCTTTTGCAGGGCTCGCCGAAATCTTACCCAGCAGTACCTCTTCTATCTGGAAAAGACCTACTTCGCTTGACATTTCAACTTCAATGCGTAGAGGGTGTTCCTCTCCTTTCAATATACGTACATCTTCGATGGAATTGGCGGAATACCGGTGTATATCACCCACCTTCGGTGCGCCGGCTAGAAACATGGGAATACGGGCGCGTCCTTTGGTCATGTCGCAGCCGTCCGCAATAAGCACGATGCCCGCTTCAAGGGAGTACACCATGCGGTTGCCCATGTGTCCGGCAATCCCTTCGAGCGCGAGAGAGCGGATCGTAACCCGCCTTTGTATGTCATGGGGCGAGCTGAGAAATCCCTTGGAGAGGATGCGGTCAAGCATAGAGAACGCCATGTATGCGCT
>JAISMJ010000005.1 GCA_031276815.1 Treponema sp. | reverse complement strand
AGCGCATACATGGCGTTCTCTATGCTTGACCGCATCCTCTCCAAGGGATTTCTCAGCTCGCCCCATGACATACAAAGGCGGGTTACGATCCGCTCTCTCGCGCTCGAAGGGATTGCCGGGCACCTGGGCAACCGCGCGGTGTACTCCCTTGAAGCGGGCATCGTGCTTATTGCGGACGGCTGCGACATGACCAAAGGACGCGCCCATATTCCCATGTTTCTAGGTGGTGTCGTCAAAAGGAAGGAAATAAAGTAAGCTAAAGAGATGAAAGAAAACGGAAAAGCGCCGCACAGACACGACATCAGTGATAACCTGTGGGAAAAGATAAAAGACTTACTGCCAGGAGCGGCAGGTAAACAGGGTCGAATGGCTCATGACAATCGACGCTTTATCAATGCGGTATCCTGGATTATCAGAACAGGCGTTCCTTGGAGAGACTTACCTCCTGAATACGGCAACTGGAAAAATACACACCGACACTTTTGCCGCTGGCGGGATAGAGATGTCTGGAAAACAATAGCCTCTGAAGTTATCGGGGAAGTAGATACCCAGTGGCTTATGATAGACGCAACGTATAGTAAAGTCCATGCGGACGGATGTGGAGCAGTCGGAGGAAATCAAGCGATAGGGCGTACAAAAGGGGGCTCAATACCAAAGTCCACCTTGCTATAGATAAGAAGGGAAAGCCAGTACGTATCATAGTTTCAGCGGGGCAAGAGGCGGCTTGCGCGTATGCGCCGCCCTTAATGGCAGGTTTATCAGTAAAAGTCTTGCTAGCCGATAGAGGGTATGACGTGAACCATGTAGTAGACACAGCCTGTGCAGGAGGTAGTAAGGTAGTTATTCCTTCCAAGCGTAGCCGGAAGGTGGTAAGGACTTATGACAGAGAGCAGTATAAGAAGCGCCATCGTATAGAGCATGTATTTCGGTGGCTTAAGCAGTGGGGAGGTATCGCTAGCCGGTATGCTAAACGCTCTGATTCCTTTCTTGCCGCTCTCTATCTCAGATCTATCTCCCTTCCTTTTGACGACACGCCCTAGCCGACGCGCCGAAGGTGGGAGATATACACCGATATTTCGCCAATTCCATTGAAGATGTACGTATAAGGATGATTTTTATGAAAAGAATAAAAATCTTTCTCTAAAAGAAATTATACTAAAAATAGAGAATAAGGAATATAATATTATAGAAACCAGAAAAGAAGAATCTATTGTACAAAAATTATAGTACAGGGCGCTTCGCATAATGGGACTTTACGCGCAGACCCACTTTACGGGGTCTGACAGGGTAAAGCCCTTCTAGCCAGCGGCGGCGCCGAGCGTTTCTTCCCGTGCGGATAGCTTAAGCGCGTCAAACAGTTCCGCCACATCGCCTTGCATGATGAGATCGAGTTTGTACAGCGTAAGGTTGATCCGGTGATCCGTGAGCCTGTTTTGCGGAAAATTATAGGTGCGGATGCGCTCTGAACGGTCGCCTGAACCGACTTGACTTTTGCGGGCTTCGGCGCGTTCGGCTGCGGCTTTTGCGGCTTCCGCCTCGTAAATGCGGGCGCGGAGTATACGCATCGCCTTCGCTTTGTTCTTTATCTGGCTTTTTTCGTCTTGGCAATGCACCGTGATGCCACTCGGAAGGTGGATGATTCGCACTGCGGAATCAGTCGTGTTGACGCACTGTCCGCCCGGTCCGCCCGCCCGCATCACGTCAATACGCAGATCATCGGGCTTGATGTTGATTTCGGTCTCGTCCGCTTCGGGGAGAACCGCAACCGTAACCGCCGAGGTGTGGATGCGCCCGGAGGCTTCGGTTTCAGGTACGCGCTGCACCCGATGAACGCCCGACTCGTAGCGGAGGTTTTCATAGACGTTAGTGCCGCTTATAGAAAAAACGATCTCTTTAAACCCGCCGAGTTCGGTTTCGTTTGCGTTCATAATTTCAAACTTCCAGCCCTTGGTTTCGGCAAAGCGGGAATACATGCGGAAAAGATTCGCCGCAAAAAGCGCGGCTTCTTCTCCGCCAGTACCGGCGCGGATTTCCATGATGATGTTTTTTTCATCAAGGGGGTCCTTGGGGATGAGGAGCAGCTTGAGTTTTTCCTCCGCGTCCCGTATCTGTTTTTCCAATTCTTTTACTTCTTCCCGGGCAAGTTCCCGCATGTCAGGGTCTTTTTCTTCCTGTAAAAGCGTTTTTACATCGCCGCATTGCGCGGTAAGCGTTTCAACGCCGCTGTACGCCGCCGAGATTTCACCAAGCTGGGCGTATTCTCGCATTACGGTCCGGTAGGTGTTCTGGTTTTTTACCAATTCAGGGTCTTGTACCAGCGTTGACAGTTCTTCATAACGGTGAAGCATGGAATCTAATCGTTCGTTCATAGCATGACTATACCACACTACGGCGCCTTTGTGAAGCGCGGAACGGAGCGAAGGGACGAATTGAGGGTTGTTATGAATATACCCGGACATTGATTATTATACGCCGATCTGGTAGCATACAAAAAAATGAAAAAGAACACGGAAAAAATAATCTGCAATGCAAAAGTCTATGTGCGCCGCGGGGAATTCGCCCAAGCCGTGTTGATTCGCGGCGGACGCATCAGCGCAGTGGGCGCGGAACGCGATATAACGGCTGCCGCGTCCCCACATAGCGAACGCATAGATGCACACGGCCGCCTTGTGCTGCCCGGGTTTTACGATAGCCATCTCCACCTTATCGGCATAGGACGCATGGCGCATGTCATTAACTTTTCGGGGTTTTCTTCTTTGGGGGAGTGCATCGCCTATGCGCGGGCGGAGATTGCGTGTAAAAAGCCGCCTCCCGGGATTATACGGGGAGACGGCTTGAATCAGGAAACCTTTATCACGGAAAAACGTTTTCCGACACGGGACGATTTGGATGCGATTACTGTGGAGCAGCCGCTTTTCATAACCCGCGTCTGCGGACACATCGGGTTTTGTAACAGCGCCATGCTTGAGCTGCTCGGCATTGACGGCTCATCGTGTGGGTATAGATCACTCTATAGGCGCGGGTACGAGCCGCCGTGTAGTTTTGCTGAAGGTGCGGAACGCGATGAAAGCGGGAGACCAAACGGCATCTTGAGAGGGGCGTGCCTCGCGCAGGCGCGGGAGATGCTTCCCGCGGAAACGGACGATATGCTGCGGGATAACCTCGCATACGCTATGAGGTCCGCGCTTGAACACGGTGTAACTGCGGTTGGAAGCTGCGATATTATTCAGGCTCATACGTTTCAGCGCATCGTCACGGCGTACCGTGCGATATACGACGCGCAAACGCCCAATGTGCGTATAACGCTTCAGAACGGCGTGGCTGACGATCCGGACTATCTCGATTGGTATATACAAAACGGCTATGGTACCGGCAGGGCGCTTGAGCAGTCCTACCTCAAGATAGGTGCCTTAAAACTGTTTGCGGACGGTTCGCTCGGCGCGCGGACCGCGTGCATGAAGCATCCTTACCGTGACGATCCGTCCGGCGGCTATGGCGTACCGGAGACGGATTGGGCGCTTCTGCGTGAACTCATCAAAAAAGCCCACAAGAATGGGATGCAGGTTATTGTTCACGCCATAGGCGATGCGGCTATTGAAGAAGTAATCACGGATTTTGAGGCGCTTGGAGACCCGCGCAATACGCTTCGGCACGGGATCGTGCATTGTCAAATTACCGATACGGCACTGCTCTCCCGCATAGCGCGTAACAACCTGTTAGCGGTTGTGCAGCCTATTTTTCTTGCGAATGATCTGTACATTGTAGAAAACAGAGTTGGGGCGGCGCTTGCGTCTTCATCGTATGCGTGGGGAAGCATGGAACGGCTCGGCGTCCGCGCCTCCTACGGCACGGATGCGCCAGTTGAGCCGATAAACCCCCTCTACGGCATCGCCTGCGCGGTTACTCGCAAAGACCTGACAAAGAACTATCCGGAGCACGGCTTTTATCCTGAAGAATGTGTCGATGTGTACACGGCGGTGGATAACTACACGCGGGGCGGAGCCTACGCTCATTTTGACGAAAACCGTCTGGGGCGTATAAAGAGTGGCTATGCGGCGGATATGGTACTCCTTGACAAGGATATTTTTACCATACCGCCGCATGAAATCCCCTCCGCCCGCGTGGTGTGGACAATGATTAACGGAGAGCGTGTGTTTGAGCGGTTGTGAACAATCAACCGCCAGAAACCGCGCGTTTATTCCTTTTTCACGAGCTTCAATACGCCGTAGCCAGACGTATCCTGCGCGGAATTACCGGTCAAATCATTCCACATAGCGATGCTTTGACGCATACCCTGCGGGGAGGCGCCGTTTATCTGAATATCAAAACCGGCAAGTGCGCCGGCGGTGGGCGTACGAGTACACGGTATCTGCATCACAATGGTATAAGCCTCATAAGATGTTCAATAGCCTCCTCATGGGACACTCCTTCGCCGTTCATCCATTTGGGAGACTGTTGATGCCATGCCAGCGGTATGTCCGTGCATCTTCATGCCCGCATCTCGGGCGATATTCACGATCGCGTCCGCCTGATCAAACGTGAACTTCCCTTTCTCCGGCTGTAACGACTGCGGTTTCATAGCGTTTTCCGCAGTCGCCGCATTGTGGTGTGTTGTCAATACGTACCGTTCATCTTCTAACAAGGTCCGGCGCGGAATAATGTTTCCGATGAGGAAATAATCCTCATACACGGTTTTAAGCGGCGTAATATGGCGCGGCGATTTCTTCCGCTGAATCTCCCGAATCAGACGTTGTTCCTTTCTGATGATCGATAATTTGCCTTTTAAGACACGCGCTAAACGGTAAAACGGCGCACAGAAACAGCAGAACCGTTGCCGGCATAGTAGTATGTTTACTCATTCTTTCCTTCCTTACTTTAATGCAAAAATGCAAAATATGATGGTATGATTCTGTTTATGCGACTAGTTTATTTGTCAATGGGGAAAATTTTGATATAAATTTTCATTCGGACGATTTTTTATATGCTTTTCACACTTGACAGACTTTATTATTCACTGCATACTCATTATATTATGAAAATAGAAATTTACACGGATGGCGGATGCCATGGTAACCCCTGTCCCCGGCGGTTGGGTGTATATAATCGTGGGTAATAAAGAAATTCTTGCCGAGCAATGGGGCGCGGAGAGGTTTACTACGAATAACCGTATGGAATTGATTGCGGTAACAAACGCTATGGAAGCCATGCAGGAACTGCTCCTCACGTTAGGTGGTGTCGTCAAAAGTAAGGAAATAAAGTAAGCTAAAGAGATGAAAGAAAACGGAGAAGCGCTGTACAGACACGACATCAATGATAACCTGTGGGAAAAGATAAAAGACTTACTACCGGGAGCGGCAGGTAAACAGGGTCGAATGGCTCATGACAACCGACGCTTTATCAATGCGGTATCCTGGATTTTCAGAACCGGCGTTCCTTGGAGAGATGCACCTCCTGAATACGGCGACTGGAAACATACACACCGAAGATTTTCCCGCTGGCGGGATAGGGATGTCTGGAAAACAATAACCGCTGAAGTTATCGGGGAAGTAGATACCCAGTGGCTTATGATAGATGCAACGTATAGTAAAGTCCATGCGGACGGATGT
>JAISMJ010000106.1 GCA_031276815.1 Treponema sp. | reverse complement strand
GTCATCATGGACACTTCGTCCGCTTCCCCCCTTTTGGCTTCCGCCCACAAATAATGCGCCTTGAAAAGCCCTCCGGCGGCCGGCTTTGCATCGGTAACGATAAAATCTATATTCCCGATATTGGGTTCGTAGGCAAAGTTTGCCGTGTCAAAATAATCTCTAAAGACCTGCGCTTTCAGCGTCTCTTCTTTTTGTATATCCAAATAGTTCGCCATATCACCCCTACGGTCTACTGTATCATGTTACACACTGAAAAGTCAGTGTCAAGTCAGCGGATGGTCTGCGTGATCTTGTATAAAGAGGATTTTTTGGGATATCCTCCGCAGAGGAGTATGGAAGTTCTAAAGAGGAGTGTAGAACTTCTAAAGATGGGTGTAGAAGTTCTAAAGACGGGTGTAGAACTTCTAAAGACGGGTGTGGAACTTCTAAAAATGGGTGTAGAACTTCTAAAAATGGGTGTGGAACTTCTAAAAATGGGTGTGGAACTTCTAAAGACGGGTGTGGAACTTCTAAAGACGGGTGTAGAACTTCTAAAAATGGGTGTGGAACTTCTAAATTCAGGTTTTGAAGCGCCAAATTCGGGTATAACGGTTTCTCACCTTGACGTGATAAAATCAGCGCGCAGTGTAATCATAAAGCGGGATTAAAGCCGCAATCGTAAGGAAGCATATATGGCTGATTGGATGCCTACACGGGAATAAGGTTTAATAGACAAGAGCGGCAAGCCGGTACGCGATCCCCTTTCGCTGGCTCAAGAGCGGCGTGGTATCGCCTCCCATTATGCTAAACGCAACGATTCCTTTCTCGCCGCTTTCCCTGTTTTACCGTGTAGACCGCGCCTATTGCCCCTTTAATTACCGTCAGGCGGGACAGCCCTTCCATGCTCACCATATACTTCCGCGAAGGGTGAAGGTTTCCCTCATTGCTATAGAGAGTGAACGTATCAATTATTAACAACAATAGCGCCGTTTTGTACTTGACAAGATTTCAGTTATATGGTATATAAGAGACCGTGCGGCTGTCGTATACCGGTATTACCCGAGCTTCCCAAGCTCGTGAAGGGGGTTCGACTCCCCTCAGCCGCTTAAAACGTCAATTAGAGTCGTTATGGTGTGGAAGACCTCTCTTGACAAAATACACCATACTTCTATAATAGACTGATCCTTTGGGGGTGTAGCTCAGTTGGCTAGAGCGTTTGAATGGCATTCAAAAGGCCAGGAGTTCAATTCTCCTCACCTCCACAAAGTACGTTTTCTATTGTCAATGCGCTTTATTAGCGTTTGTATCTCCCTCCCCGCCGCGTGATCCATGTTAAAAACGGATCACGCGGCGGTTTCTTTTCCTACACGCGCAAAATCTTCGTCATTCAGCAGGGGATCATAGTCAAGGGCTTGCATGTTCCGCAGGTAAACCAGCACGGCGCGGGGCGGCAAATCCGAAAACGCCGAAGCCGCCCGCTTATAGCACGCCACCTGAAAACGGTGGTTTTCCGGACGTATGTCATTGTCCGTCTTAAAATCTACGATGACGCATTGCCCGTTATACTCATATATAAGGTCGATTTGCCCTTGCACAATGACGATTTGATCGCCGCAGCGCGGGAGACCGCCAATGTCAGACGCGGACCGCGGGATAGGCAGCAGAAACGGGAATTCCGATTCGCGCCGTTCCGCTGACGCGGCTTCTTTGCCAAGCTCGCTTGCCAGAAAACGTCTTGCCAACGCGGACGCCTCGCCGGATAACGCCCTGATACGCGCGGCGCTTTCATCGGGGAACAGGCGGCGCGTCTCGCCGCGGCTTATCGACCCGTCCGCATCATCCTCGCCGGTAAACAAACGCGCTATGAGACGGTGGCATACTGTTCCGAAGTTCTTTTTGTACTCGCCGTTTTTTTGCAGGAAGTCATCGCATTGGAACTGCGGGAGCGGCTCAAGCCAGCCGTGAACGCCAGCCGGACGGGAGTACATGCCGAATTCCTCCATCGCGGTCGGCGTCGTGAAAAGCGCTTTGGATTCGGCTAGAGGGGTAACCTGCATCGTGTAGAAATCACCGGCGTTAAGCGCGTGTCCGGCTTGCTCTTTTTTTTTCAGCAAGCGCTCCATACGCAGGCGCAGCCGCTTGATACGAGCGCGGTATTCGGCGTAATCCGGCGTATCTATGGGGAAAACGTCATAGAGCGGCTGATGAGAGCCGGGGGTTTCGTTGTTTTCAGCATGAGCGGCGCTCAGCCCAAACGCAAGGAGGTCAAAAAAGCTCCGCGCCGCGCCGGAAAGCGGCGGTACTGTAACGAGCGCCCGCGCGCGTTCCCCGCCTTCCGCGCCAGTGTTTTCAAGCTCCTTTTCAAGCGCGGCGGTTATTACTCTGGAACCGAATATAAGAAGTTGCCGCTCAGCGCGGGTTGCGGCAACGTAAAAAAGCCGCTTGATTTCCGCCTCCTCCTGTTTTTGAATATATTCCTTTTCCTTCTCGTAAAAATAATTCACCGCGGATTCGCTCCTGCTGCGAATGTCGGACTTCATGTTTATGACCGGACCGAATTCTTTTGACACGTAATAAGGCGCGTTGTTCCGGTCGCCCTGCCCCAAACCTCCCGCGCCCGCGAGAATAACCACCGGAAACTCAAGCCCCTTGCTTTTGTGCACCGTGAGAAACAACACTTCGTTGTCAACATCGGGAACTTCGCCGGTTTCGGTCTTTGCGGTCGTGCCGATAAGCGGGGCAAGCTTGGTGAGAAAGGCGCTCATACTGAGCTGCCGCTGATCCGCGGCGAGCGCAAGGTTGTAGAGATATTCAAAATGCCCCGCATTGGGACGGGTTTCTTCATGGGAAAGCATAAACGTCCGGTAGCCGCTCTCATACCATAAAAAAGTCAACACAGACGCGATGGGTTCAAGATCGAGCATGGCTTTTACGGCGTCAAACACCTGTTTCCCGTGATCAAAACGCGCCTTTTCAGCCTCATTAGGAAACCAGCTTTCCGGAACATCATCAGGAAACGGCGCGGCGGGATTATCAAGGAGGATGCTGAATACGATGTCGTCTCCCAGCTTCACAAACGGCGAGCGTAGTACCGTGGCGTATGCGTTTCTATCAAGGGGGTATACGGCAAGGCGCAGGATAGCGTAGAAATCATTTGCGGGCGCTTCCGCATAGACGCCCCGCGGGTCCGCGGCGACAAAAGGAACGCCCGCTTCCCGAAACACGCGCTCGTACTCGTTTTGATGGCTTGTCGAGCGGAACAGTACCGCTACATCGTGAAAGGTACCGGTTCCCGCCTCAACGCCGCTGACAATCCGTTCCGCAACGCGGAGCGCTTCGCTTAAATCTTTTGAAATTTTCCGCTCGCTCTGATCGCCGCTGCCTTTCGCGTCTTTTTCGCCCCGCCGCGCCTCCTGCACATATATCTCAACCGGCGTTAGAGCGGAAGCCTGTTTATTCGGCGCGCTTTCCACAGGCGCGAATTCGGCTTCAAACGGTTCCTTCGCTTGCCCGAAAACAGCGGGAAAGACCGCATTGAAAAAGGCGACAAGCTCCGGCGTAGACCGGTAATTGGTATTCAGGGAAATGCCGCTATTCTGCAATTCGCCGGAAAGCCCCCGGAAAACCGCGACGTCGGCGCCCCGGAACCGGTAAATAGACTGTTTCTCATCCCCTACAAAGAAGAGTTTCTTCGGGTTTAAGCCGCCGCTTTCAGGCAGTATTCCGGCGGCGCCCTCGCCGTCTTTCTCCGCTAAAAGGTAGAGCAACTGTTTCTGCAATTCGTTATTATCTTGAAATTCGTCTATCATAACGGCTTTTATACGGCTCTTGTAAAAATTGCGAAGCCCCAGATCGTTCAGCAGAACGTCAACGGACATTTCAAGCGTATCGTGAAAAGAAAGTATGCCCATCTGCCGTTTTCTTTCGAGAAATTTTTCTTTATATTCATCAAAAAACTTGCCCAGTATGAGCATGTCGTCCCGAAATTGCAGGGTTTTTGCAAGAACGATCAGCTTCTTTGCCGTGTCTTTTAGTCCGGGAACATCCTCCGAACCAACGGTGATCTCCCGCAGTTCAATCAGGGAACGGTCTTTCACACCGGAGCGCGGCGTTGCGTAGGAGTCCGTACCCGCAAAAAAACCGCCTATTTCAATAAGCCGCGCGAGCCGCTCGCCGGTAACATCGTCACGGGAAACGCGCGGGATGGGCTTTCGGGCGGCTTCTTTCGCCTTCTTGAGGGTTTCGCTCTTTGACGCCGTATCATCAAGGGACGCGATCTTTTGGCAGCATCCGCGTATGACGGCGATGCAGTTCAAGGTCTCTTCAGTAACGAAAGCGATCTGTTTTTCGGCGAATCCGGCGTATGAATCTCGCTTCACAAGGCTAAATGACCTTACCGCAAGCGCCGCGAACAGGTCCTGTACAACAGTCTCGAAGCTGCGGCTTGAAACCAGACGGGAAATGACGCCGGCTTTATCCGCATTGTGCCGTTCCCGCATGATGAGTTCGACAGCGGTTTCTTCCGCGCTATTCGCAAGCTCGTTGTCATCAACACGGAAATCTCCGGCTATGCCGTACCGGTAAGACGCGCCCCTCACCAGCGATGAGCAAAACGAGTCAAGCGTGGAAATGCGGGCTTGATCGAACTGGGCGAGCGCCTCTTTTGCAAGCGGGTGACCGGATGCGGACAGCCGCTTAAAAATACGCTCCCGCATTTCCGCCGCCGCTTTCCGCGTAAAGGTGAGGGTAAGCACCTCGTGTACCTTGAACTCGCGTTCCGTTACGAGCCGCACATAGCGTTCCGCAAGCACCGTGGTCTTACCGGATCCCGCGCCCGCTGAAACCGCGGCGTTCTCGTCCGCGCGATACGCCGCCTCTTGGTTATGGTCAAATTTCATCGCTCTAGTATACCGGAAACGCCGGTAAAAAGGTACTCCCCGCACAAGGAGAGCGGGAACGCTAGAGCAGCGGTTTTGAACATGTCGTATGCGAATTGACTGATTCGGAGGGCTTCTCATTTTTTAATAGGGCTCTCTTGCATTGTTATTTCCGCTTCTGCGGAAAACTGTCAAAAGAGCCCTATAATCTTAATTACTTCTTATTACCAGTTGCTATTGGCGCCCCACAAGAGACAGCCGGACCTTTCTCGCGTTCGCAACGCGCTAGCGCCATTTGCCCTGCTTCATAAGCAGAAGAAGCCCCAGCTTATACTCTACGTCCTTTGTTCTACCCGTCTTCTGTTGAAGACCCGCACACGGCTCGGGGTTATGACAGTCATGAGCTCCGCCGAAACGTGCATTGGAAGGAAACGATAGCATTGACGAAGAGAAGTACAAGAAACGCGCGTGTATAGAGCGGATATTTGGAAAAACAAAGGGAACCGGCGGCTCGTGGTACGCTATGAAACGTCCGCTATGAACTTACTCGAATTTATTTTGAGTGTCTTCATTCAAATACTCCTTTGCTAACACTGCCTAGTATTTAATTGCGGTATATGATATATTATATAATAATGAATGTACGTTTTACCTTTGGTACCGTTGTATCAGAGATTTATATAGAAGAATCTATTCATACTATTCATGCCATCATTGGCAGTGATTCCTCTTGTTTGCTTGTTTGTGATGAGAATACCGCCGGTATTGCCGCGAGTATTGCCGATACCGGACGCATACAAGTCGGCGCGGTTCAAAGCAGGCTGCGGTTATGCGGAACATGTGTGCTGCCTGCGGGGGAAGCCGCCAAAAATTGGACAAACATTGAAACAATTCTTAAAGCCGCGAAAGACGCGGGACTCGGAAGAGACGGCGTCTTCATAGGCGTAGGCGGCGGCGTGATAACCGATATGACGGCGTTCGCCGCTTCGGTATACATGCGGGGCGCAAAACTCGTACTCGTGTCAACTACGCTGCTCGGCATGGTTGACGCAGCAGTGGGCGGCAAAACCGGCTTTGATCTTTTTGACATAAAAAATTTTGCCGGAACGTTTTATCCAAGTCCGCTCATCATCATGCCGCTGGACACGTTGTCCACATTGCCTCTGCGGGAATGGAAATCCGGATTCGCGGAACTCATAAAAACCGCTATTTTGGATAGTGATGATGATTTCCTTGACCGCATTGGACGACTGAAAGATACATTCGTTTCGCCCTATTTTCCTGTAAACGTTTTGCGGGACGAGGTCTCGCGCCGTGAACTGCTCGCATGTATAGCGAAATCCGTTGAAATAAAAGGGCGCATCGTTGAAGCCGATCCAAAAGAGACGGGATCGCGACGCGCGTTATTGAACCTTGGACACACCTTTGGTCATGCCTTGGAAGCCGCTGTTGGACTGGGAAGCCTTACCCACGGCGAAGCGGTGGCGTGGGGAATCGCGCGCGCCTGTGAGCTGGGGCGGTCGCTCGGCATAACGGAGACGGAACGTGCGGAAAAAATCATACAGCTTTTGGATTCATTTGGTTATGAGACAAGAGCGCCCCATCCGTCTATGAAAGAAACCGGACGTTTTATGGACGCTCTTTTCAATGATAAAAAAAAGAAATCGGATATGCTCTCATTTATCGTTCCGGAACGGCGCGGTTGCGTCGCTATTGCCATAGAAAAAAAAGAAATTAAAAGAATAATCCATATCATCAACGGAGAAGTAATGTGAATAAGAAATTTTCCCCCTCTTTCTTTCTTTTTTTTGTATTTCTGTCGATCTCTCCACTATATGCCCAAGATCGGGAGAGCGCCGGCGCACCGGTATACGGCGCCGATGAAGAATATACAGTTTTTTACATCAAGAGCGCAACGTTCCGTATAACAGGGCGTACCAAGCCGTGGGCTGTTTCCCGCATTGCACAAATCAATGAAGGTGAAGAGATAACAGGTAAAACAAAACTGGAAAAGTATATCAAAGACAAAGAACAACTGCTTTTAAATACGCGGGTGCTGGACTCCGTGCATATTACCTATAGCGTAGGAGAACCTGAAGAGAGCGAAAACAGGATTCCGGTCTATCTTGCGGTAGAAACCGTTGATACACGGAATTTTATCATGCTGCCCGAGCCGAAGTACAGCACTAGCGACGGGCTTGATGTGGAATTAAAAATTAGAGATTACAATTTTTTAGGCACGATGTATCCCTTGCGTATTGATATCGGCTATGTGCTTGACGAGGAGCAGATGGATGGTAATGGCATTACATGGAACAAAGGCGCCATAACGTTCGGCATTGATTCGGATACGCCGTTTAAATTCAAGGGCTTTCAATGGAATTTCAATTTTGATCATGACTTTAGCTACACGGACGGAGAGCCGCTGTATTATAAAAACACCACCGGTCTTTCAATGGATATCCCCTGGAAAAAAACAACAATTACCTTCGGTTTTGAGCAAAGTTTTATTTTCAGTGAAAAAAATGGCGCCGTGTATCAGGATGACTTCGGCGAATTTGCGCCTTTCTATATGTCAAGTGAATTGTACGCCTCATGGAAAATACCGTTAGGGTTGGAAATCGGCGATTTCGGAGAATTAACGTATACTCCCAAAATTGCTGGAAGAATCAATTACAATATTGCGAAACAGGATGAACTGAGAAAAGGACCGGAATTAGCGTTTTCGCATGGAATCGGTTTTGGAAGAGTAAACTGGCTTGAAAATTACCGGAACGGATTGGAAGCAGCCATCAGTAATACAAATACTTATAATGTGCATAGAAACGATTGGAGCGTTAATTATGCCGCTTCCGTATCGGCGCATAAAAAAATCGTTTCTTTTTTCGGCATTTCCGGCCGGATGTCGTTTAACCAGTGGTTTTTTACCAATAAATTTCTTGACGGGAAATACCCCGCGTATACTGAGGTTGGGGACAAGCTCCGCGGTATAAAAAACAATACGCTTATAGCGGAAAACGCCGGTTTTATGCTGGCGTTTAGTGTGGACTTTCCGTTTCAAATCTTGCATTTTGTGCCGTCCGAGTGGTTCGGCGTGAGGGTGTTGCGTTATTTTAATTTTGATCTTCATATTTCGCCGTTTATTGACGCGGCATTTCTACAGGGGAAACACGATGTTTCATGGTCCAAGGGAAAATATACGGAGTGGAAGAACGCATATTTTTTCTCGGAACCGGTTTGCTCAGCCGGTTTGGAGGCGATTGTCTTTCCGCTTGCATGGCGCAGTATTTATTTGCGTATAAGCGCCGGCTATAATATAAACAAACTAATTGAAACCGGAAAAATGCCATGGTATGATGAAATATTCATCGGCGTAGGTCATCATTATTAGGAATAATTAGGAAAGAAGAAAGGAAACATGCCGGATTTTAAACTTATTTTCGCCATTCTTGACAGCCGCGAGAAAAAACAGCTTATTGTGATTCTTTTTTTGATTCTTATCATGGGAGTTATCGAAATAGTCGGAATAGGCTCCATTGGTCCATTTATAACTATGGTGTCAAATACTGATATGATTCACAATACTGGGTATTTGGAGAAAATATATACATTTTTTAACTTTTCTTCGGATTCGCAATTTATTATTATTTTCGGCATTGCCGTTGTGATAATTCTGGCGTTAAGTAATATGGCGCTCTCCTTTATGCATTATATTCTCTACTCATATACGGGAAAGAGAAATTATTCTATTTCAATGAGGCTTTTTGAAAAGTACTTGAAGCAACCGTATATCTTTTTTTTGAATACAAATACCGCATCAATAACACAGCAAATTTTGAATGAAGTTAGTAATTTTGTCTCCAGTATTTTGCTCAATGTGTTGAACCTCATCGCAAGTCTGATAATATCCTTTTCAATTATTATTCTACTGATTATGGTCAACCCTCTTCTCGCCCTGATAATCAGCGTTGTTTTTTCTTTATTGTATATTTTTATTTTCTATACGGTAAGAAAATTTCTTGACCGGAAAGGGAAGGAACGGTACGCCTTGAGCGTTCTCAAGAATAAATACGTTCTTGAAACATTCGGCGGTATAAAAGATGTAAAAATATTGGGAAAAGAAAACGTGTTTCTTGACCTTTTCAGCGTTCCGTCAAAAAAAGTGGCGAGAAACAATGCGGTACATGAGACGGTTTCCGACATCCCGAAATTCCTGCTGGAGATAGTCGCGTTCAGCAGCATTGTCGGCATTATTGTTAGTATGATAGCCATGGGGCAGTCGCTCGACGTTTTCCTGCCGTCATTGACCATTTACGCTTTCGGCGCCTACCGGCTGCTGCCGAATTTACAGAAAATTTACCGGTGCTTTACCGGACTGCGCTATAATAGGGCGACCGTAGAGAAACTGTATCGTACGCTGGTTGAACTTCCCGAAGGAAAACCGCTCTCCAGTAATGTGCCGAGACTGGATTTTCACTATGACATCAGGTTCGAGAACATCACGTTTTCGTATCCAAATACTAAAAAAAGGGTGATTAAAAATCAAAGTCTGCATATAAAAGCCAATAGCTCAGTCGCGCTGGTCGGTTCTACAGGCTGCGGAAAAACTACTTTTATTGATATAATGCTGGGACTTCTGGAACCGCAAGAGGGTGCGATTTTTATAGATGATGTTGAAATAACCGATGAAAACCGGAAAAATTGGCAGATGAATCTGGGATACGTGCCGCAGTCCATCTATTTAACGGACGATACCATACGGAATAACATAGCGTTCGGCATTGCGCCGGATAAAATAGACGATAAAGCGATTGTTAATGCCGCGAAAATTGCGAATATCCATGATTTTGTACAGCAGGAGCTGGAGCATGGGTATGATACCGTGATCGGGGAACGGGGAATCCGTCTTTCAGGCGGTCAGCGCCAGCGCGTTGGCATTGCCCGTGCCGTGTACCACAACCCCTCGGTGCTGATACTCGACGAGGCGACAAGCGCATTGGACGGAGTTACGGAAGCCGCGATCATGGACGCCATCAAACGAATCGGGCATAAAAAGACCATCATCATGATAGCGCATCGTATCACAACAGTAAAAAATTGCGATGTTATTTACATGATGGATAAGGGTGTTATTGTTGACAGCGGCGGCTACGAAGAATTGTACCAAAGAAACCACGTGTTCAGAAAAATGGCTGACGGGGCATAGGAGAAAAAATGGTAACTATTGCGGTGATAGGAACGGGATATGTAGGCTCTGTATCGGGCGCGTGTCTTGCGGATTTCGGCAACACGGTCGTGTGCGTTGATAGCAACAGTGAAAAGATCGAATCGCTCAAGCATGGGATCATACCGATTTTTGAGCCGGGACTTGACGATATTGTGGCGCGGAACATGCGGGAAGGGAGGCTGTCTTTTACTACGGATTTTTCCGGTGCGGTAACAGCAAGCGAGGTAGTGTTCATTGCGGTCGGTACCCCGTCGGCGGATGACGGGAGCGCGGACTTGCGGTATGTGGAAGCCGTCGCGCGGGAAATCGGGCGCACGATTGAAAAATGGACGGTCGTTGTTGACAAAAGCACGGTCCCTATTGGGACGGGGCGCACGGTGCGGGCGTGGATACAAGAAGAGCTTGCGCGGCGGGGCGCGGCAATCCCGTTTGAGGTGGTTTCAAACCCCGAATTCCTGCGCGAAGGCACCGCGGTATATGATTTTACCCATCCGGATCGTGTGGTCATTGGCACGGAAAGCGAAAAAGCCCGCGCCTTTATGAAAGAAGTGTATCGTCCGCTGTATCTCAATGAAACGCCGTACATTGAAACGAATCTTGAATCTGCGGAAATGATAAAATATGCGTCCAATGCTTTTTTGGCGTTGAAGATAACCTTTATCAACGAGGTTGCGAATTTATGCGAGAAAACGGGCGCGGATGTACAGGATGTCGCCAAAGCCGTGGGCAAAGACGGACGCATAGGTTCCAAATTCCTCCACCCGGGACCCGGTTACGGCGGTTCTTGTTTCCCCAAAGACACCGCAGCGCTGGCGCGAATCGGCAGGGAACACGGCGAACCAATGTCGCTTATCGAAACCGCTATTGCCGCCAACGAAAAGCAAAAAATCCGCATGGTAGAGAAGATCAGGACGACACTAGGCGATATGCGCGGAAAGACCATCGCCGTATTAGGATTGGCGTTCAAACAGAATACCGATGATATGCGGGAGTCGCCCGCGATTGCCATCTGTGAAGGGCTTGTGGAAGCGGGCGCGAAACTACGCCTTTTTGATCCCGCCGCAATGAAGGAAGCGGAATGGCGTCTTGCCAGTATTCGGGACTTGATAACGTTTACCCGCAATGAGTACGAAGCTTCCAAAGATGCGGACGCGCTTGTCATACTTACGCCGTGGAACCAATTCAGAAACCTTAATTTGAATACAATAAAGGAATCGCTTTCGCTTCCATACTTCTTTGATTTTCGGAACATTTACAAACGGGACGCTGTTGAAAAAACGGGTCTCACGTACATTGGCGTGGGACGGTAGCGTACGCGCCGACCGCGAGAGATCGAATGTAATGCTCTTTTGTCAGAATTGCGCGATCTTTGAATAGAATCACATTGTCAATAAACATAGGTTGGATTAAAACCGTTGACAACAAGCGGATGAATCTTTATAATAAACCGATGATACAGAGATGCCCGTGGGCTGAAAAACATCCCGCCTTAACAACCTACCATGATACTGAATGGGGAATCCCTCTTAAAGACAGCAGAAAACTTTTCGAAGCCGTTATACTTGACGGAACTCAAGCAGGGCTTTCGTGGCTCACTGTTCTAAAACGACGCGATAGCTACCGCGCCGCTTTCGATAACTTTGATCCGCAGAAAGTCGCCGCATACACCGACAAAGACATGGAGCGTCTCATGGCGGACGAGCGGCTCGTGAGAAATGAAAAGAAAATCCGTTCAACCATAGAAAACGCCAAGGCGTATTGCAAAATGGCGGATAGAGGGATCGATTTCTCGGACTGGCTTTGGGCATTTGTGGATAATACGCCCATTGTTCATCATTACAAGACCGAGCAGGAAATCCCGACAACCACCGAGCTATCGGCGAGGCTCTCAAAATCATTGAAAAGGCGGGGCTTCACCTTCATAGGGTCTGTCATTATCTACGCTTTTATGCAGGCGATCGGCATGGTAAACGATCATCTCACGGATTGTTTCAGACATCCTGATAACCAATGCTAGGTATGAGCTGATTTTATCCGTATGTCGCCATACATGGTATTCTGAAATATCACTATCATTCTGATTTTTACTGCTTCCAGAATTGCGAGAAACGCACACACAATGTCCATTACCGAATGACGGCGTACTACAAGGTCGGCAAGGGTACATTCGCCGCGCTTTTCAAGAAGCTCGGTCATAAGCGTAATCTTTTCATTTACCGACACTTCTTCATACAGGTCTATGATGCGTTCTGATGAAATGTTGTTCATAATTGCGGAAAAAGTTCGGAGCAGGTCCCACACATCGCGTTTCTGCCATAGTTCCTCACCGGTAAAGGGAAGATCACGCTCCGGCTTTTTGCGTTCAACAATGAGTTCAGCCTCACGCTCCTTTTCTTCCATAAGCTCGGAGAGTTTCTTGAATTGCTGGTATTCTATGAGTTTCTCGACTAAACCTTGACGCGGATCTTCAGCGTCCTCCTCAATGCCGATTTCCACCGGCAGCAACATTCTACTTTTTATATACAAAAGGTCTGACGCAAGCGCATGGAATTCGCTCACATCGTCAAGATCGAGCGTATCGGCGGTACGCAGATACGCGAGGTACTGTTCGGTGATCTCGGCAACCGGTATGTCGTAGATATTCACATCGTTTTTCTTGATGAGGAAAAGAAGAAGATCGAGCGGTCCTTCAAAGTCTTTTACTATAAAATTGCGTATGGCGTGTGCGCTCTGCACGGCGTTTTGAAAGTGCGGCATAGCGGTATCATAGAGAGAAGCGCCGGTAGTGTCAAGTCTTTTTCGTAAGCGCCGACATGGAGAGCATATTCATAAGACCGCGAAGAGCGGTTTATGGAAAACATACCTCACTGCCGGTAATCTTCCAAATCCAGACGCCTATATTGCGCTTGTCTGTGATTTGTCGTAACTTTCTACCTAATTTGAATATCGCAAGAAAAAACCTGAACTATCTGGCGCACCGCCATTCCTACCGGCGCTTCGTAAAGGAAGCGTAAGCCACTTGCAAATCCTCCTTTCGCGTTATATTATAGTAAAAATCATTTTTGGGAGATGAAACCATGCCGGTATACAGCGGTATACAAAAAGAAGAAACCCTAAAAGGGCTTGTTCACGATGACTTTTTCCCCGCATTTGGCTATGAACCGAATATTGACAATATAGATTTTGTCATCACCGATAAACAAGCGCGGGACGACCTTTTTAGCGAGGGACCGGGAAGCTCGACACATTACCTGTGGGCGGAGGCGAAAAA
>JAISMJ010000021.1 GCA_031276815.1 Treponema sp. | reverse complement strand
AACGGTACTATGACACAGAATTGTATAAGGAGCGCTATCTTATTGAGCATGTATTTCGGTGGCTCAACCAGTGGAGGGGTAGCGCTACCCGCTCTGCTAAACGCGCTGATTCCTTTCTTGCCGCTCTCTCTGATGAGGTATCTCCCTCTCCTTTTGACGACACCCCCTAGTCGGTCCGCCCGGCGAACTCGCCACATATTGTCTCAAAATAGTGTGCAAAAAATAACAGTCATTTACAGAATAAGAAATTATCTATGCCTCAAAATACAGCTGGAACGTTAGGCGAAATTTGGGTTGAAAATTGTTGTCAATAATTAAAAATTGACTTGACTAATTGATAAAATAATGGTATAATATGCTATACAAATGGAAAACAATGAAAATGAAATTGTAAAATCAATAGAAAAAAATTTGATACTATTTTTGAGATGTTTGAAGACATTATAGACATTTGTCCCAATGAATTATGGAATAAAAAATGTTCAGGATTTATATTTTGGCACCAATTCATGCATTTTCTGGAGCATTTTTGGTTAAGAGAAGAAAAACCATCATTTGATAAAGGTGTTAATGGTAAAAATGTTATAACAGAATTGGATGCAGAATATTTTGATAAAGAAATGATATTAAAAGAATATTATTCAAAGGAAATTGTTAAGGAAATATGTAATGAAACAAAAGCATTATACAAAAAATAGTTTTATAATAAAAGTGATGAATGATTAAAAAAGCCACAATACAATAAAACAACAAATTTTGAAACCACATTAAGTCAAATAAGGCATTTAATGTACCATATTGGACATTGTGAAACAATATTTAGGGAAAATAAAAACAGGAGAATATAAATAATGGTAAAAATAATTTTATTGTATAGAAGGAGGGACTTTATAGGTAGCTATGACGGTCCGTCGGCTTGACAAATCATCAAAAATACTATATTATCCTTTTTAGTATTCATGAAGGAGAATTGCTATGAATAAGAAGTTGTATGTATACGCCGCCCTTGCGGCGATATTGGCATGTACCAGCCCAACGCTTAACGCTCAAGAAGGGTACAAAGGACCCGGCGCGGATGTCGTAACGGTTGCGGAAGCTAAAACATTACGGGATGATTATCCTGTCATCGTACGGGGAAAAATTGAACGGTATCTGGGAGATGAAAAATACGTATTCGCCGATGATACCGGTACCATCATTATTGAAATTGATGACCGGCTATGGCGCGGGATCTCGGTTGATCAAAACGACACGGTTGAAATACTAGGAGAAGTTGACAGAGGATTTACACGGGTCGAAATAAGAAGCAAGCGGCATAAAAAAGATGTAGAGTGGACGCCCGGTATAGAAAGAGGATAGTAGCATGGAAACAGATCATAGCAAAGAAATTGACGAACCGCTTGAGAAAAACTTCAAGCGGTTTGATGATATGTTTGGCGTACGCAGATTCGGCAGCATAGATGACTATATGGTGATTCCCATTCTTTCGAAGAGATTCAGAGAAATGGGACTGATCTTTACCAAATCCGCAGCTCCGAAATAACCGACCGCGCAAACGGCATCTTTATCAGCGTAGACGCCTTTTTTGAAAATAATGATATGGTGATGATTGCCGCAATGAGCGTGAACCCCGATAATGAGACTATACGCGACCATAGTGAGCGCATGGCAAACGCGCGGCGTCATGCGGACTACACTACGACGACACGCGGAAATACGTGGGCGCTATCATCGGGGACGTGTTCAGCGAGAGCGTAAAGACCTACGCTCTGGAACAGGGGGCTTCTATGTGATTGGAACCTTCCAGCGATACGCTTGGCATTATCGAACCGAAAGGCAGGTATCATCCCCGCGTGTGGTAAACTGCGCGAAAGCGTGAAGCTACGCCTCATGTCATGCTATAAGTTTTGAGTGGGGCAAGGAGCGGGAGTGGCGCTTCCTCTCCTTATGTTATTCTTCTATATATATAGGCAGTGCGCACGCCGTAACGCCCAATGCCGCGGCGGTCCTTTCAGCGCCGCTGTTTGCGCCGCCCGCGCCTTCAAGCACACAGGACGCGCTGTCAGTGTTCATACGACCGGCAAGACGCCACGCCGCCGCCGTAACGTCATCGGCGGTCATATCCAGCAAATGCCTCCTGATCCGTGAACGCTGCACATCCTCAATGCCGCAGAGAAATCTGAAATAATCGATCGCGCCTTTCTCTTTCGGCGTTTGCGGGCGCGTCTCACGGGCATATGCGCCGATGATCGCCTTTTCCATACTGCCGCCGTCAATGCCGCCGCCTCCGATCTTGGTAAGCGACTCGTAAAAAGCCGTCAGGGTTTTAAGCGGTTCGGGATCGCGGTAACTTGCAAGGCAGAAACCGCGATCTATCCCGTTGTGGTACGCAAATGCCCCGTATGCGCCGCCTTTCATGCGGATAGTCTCCCACAGTGCGCCGGTCGCCGCGTAATGCGCTAGCAGCAGTTCCGCGGTATAGTCCCGCGTAGCGTACTCGGCGGCGGGAATAACGGTACTCGCAAAGCCCACCTGCAAAGCCGGAGACGCCCACACTTCGGGCGCATATATTCTTCCGGCATCCGGCGAACACGGCGCGGCGCGGCGCGTTTGAGATTCTTCTAACTTTTCTGAACACAGGGAAAGAAAAGCATGTTCCGGCGTTCCGGTCTTCCGAGGTTTCGGCGCGCCGAAGTATGTCCGCTCAAAGAGCGGTAATGCCGCATCAATAGCTTCTTTTGACGCGGTAATATGTATCAATGCGCCCGCCGCCGCAAGCGCGTCCCGTATACGGATCAGGTTTTTGCTGATTTCAGCCGTGTCCAGCGCGGTTACTTTTTGAATAAACTCAAGTTGAGAAATACCGTTCCAGAGTTCTTTTCTAGTTTGTTGTTTTGAGAAATGCCGTCCCGCTCTGCTCGCCGCGTACTCATGCCCAAACGGGGCAATGCTGGAAACCGCATTGTTTCTATAATTCAGCACAATGTCGTTGAGCCGGCGCATATCCGTAAAATCCGCTTTAGTGATGAGGTCGAAGATAAGGGCGCTACCGGGCGCCATTTTCTCATCAAGGCAGCTAAAATTCCAGATGAGCCAATCCCGCCCGCGAATGTCGAAAATGCCGGAAGGCAGCGCAATGCTGCGGCTTGAGCCGGTCGATACGCCGAAACTCTGAGGCATCAGGGAAAAATCGCCTATGGTACGGGCAAGAAGGCTTGAAACCGCCGCGTAATCCATGCCGGGCAGTCCAGCAGCAGTCGCCGCACGGCTGAACAGGCTGAGCCAGGGATAGTCTTCCGGTTCAAGAATATCCGCCGGAAACGCTATATTCGCATAGGTAATGCCATTGGTGAAAAGTTCGTGGGCAAGAACGGGCGTTCCGCCCGCATCAAAAAACACGCGGGGCGTCGTGATGATCTCCGGCGAAAGATCGCGTACGGAGAGGTGGGGAATAGTCGCCAGCGCTTCAGGGCTTTCTTTTTCACCCTGCATTATTTCAAGCGTTTCCGCTTTTTTCTCTATATCGCGTAATTTCGCTTCTGAAAGCGCCGCCTGTTTCTCCGCGAGTTTTTGCGCGAGCGCGGCTTCTTTTTTCTCAAAGTACTCATCGTCCGGTTCAAGGGAGAGCAATACGCGGTGCGGATTATCAAGCAGGTATGTTTCGATAAGGGTTTCAAAAAAGCGTCCGCTCTCCCCTCCCCTGCCGGATTGCGCGAGCTTTTCTTTTATTGCGGTGAACGGAGGCAGGAAAAGTAGGCTTTCCCACGGTTTTTTCCCATGCAGCCAGCCGCGCAACGCTCTTTGCAGCCACACAAGCGAGAAAGGACCATGCGCCCTGCGTATTTCGCGGTTGAAAAACTCAAGTGAAACAATAGCCGCCTCGATCTCTTCTTTCGGAATACCGTCCCGCGCCAGCCGCCGCAGTTCTTCCATGATAAAACGCTCGACGTCTTCCGCGCTCGTTTTGGTATAATCAACGCCCCGCAAACCCACAGTCATAACGGTTTGTCTACGTTCATTCTCAAATCCGCTCACCGGCGAAATATCTTCTCCCAGCTCCGACTCAACCAGCGACTTGGTAAGAGGCGAACCTTCGTGTCCCATCAGAATTTCAGACAGGATGATGAGCGCCATTGTTTCATCAGGATCGGCGGCGTCCCCGCACAACCACGAGAGCAGAACCGTAGCCTTCTTGCCGCCGTCAGCCGGACACCGCGCGCGTACCCGCCGCGGTTTTTCCCACCTTTCCGCCAATGGAAGCGGCGGCGCTACATCGCCTGCCGGCGTTGCCGACAACATAGCGTCCAAAAAAGCGAATTGTTTCTCGCTTGCTATATTACCCGCTAAAAAAATCTTACAGTTCGCCGGCGAATAGCGTTTTTTGTGAAACGCCTTGAAATAGTCAAACGTCAAATCCGGTATACATTCAGGGTCGCCTCCCGATTCATAGGCGTACGGCGTTCCTTCAAGCAGCGTCTGCCCCGTCAAACGCTCGGCAATCGTCTCAACCGAAGAATACGCCCCTTTCATTTCGTTGTACACAACGCCCGTAACGGAGAGTTTTCTTGCGCCGCTTGCGCCGCTTGCGCCGCTTGCGCCGTCATCATCAATAAACTCCAGCCGGTGACCTTCCTGCATAAACGTCCATTCGGAAAGCAACGGATGGAATACCGCATCGGCGTACACGCCCATGATATTAAAGTAATCGCGTTCGTTCACGGAGCTTGCCGGATACACGGTTTTATCAGGAAACGTCCATGCGTTGAGATAGGTCTGAAGGCTGCCTTGCCCCAGCGCGAGAAACGTATCTTTCAACGGATACCGCTCTGACCCGCACAGTACCGAATGTTCTATGATGTGGGTAACGCCGGTTGAATCTTCGGGCGCGGTTGCGAAGCTAAAGGCGAACAGATTTTCTTCATCGTCATTCAGGACGTGAAACGCCTCCGCGCCGCTCTTTGTATGCCGGGCGTACACGCCCACAGCATTAATTTCGCTCAAATCAACAATGTCGAGAATCTCGAACCCGTGTACAATTTGTCCCTTTTTCTCTATCATTTTCCTCTCCTTATTTACAACCGGCTGGCGTCCGTACCCAAGCCTTTGGCTTGTGGATATAAGCTGTAATGATACATATACATAATAATACTCTATTATACTATTAGAGACATAACGGAAAATTATTTGTTAGATATGCTGAAATTATTGTAATAACGCTGTGTGAATCTATCAAAGACACAAAAAATACTACGGTTTTCCCTAATAAATTTTTATATCTCCGGCACGGGTCGATCCGGCGTTGCCTCGACATCAAGATGTTCAACCTCAAACGTTATCCCCTCAAGGTTCCGCTTCAACGCCGCGCTCGGTAAAAAAGACAGTTTAACGCCCCTGATATGACGGGCGTTCAAATCTTCCGGCTTGTCCGTACCATCGCTCGAAACCGTAATGCGGAAACTGCCAAAGCCCTCCAGATTAACCGACTGTCCCAGTTTAAGGAAAAGGGGCAGAATCTCGACCAGATTACTGAGAACGCTCTGCACATCCCCCAAAGAAAGCGCCGAACGCCCCTCAATTTCCTTCGCAATGGCTTGCATCCCCACGGTTCCCGTCCGTTCCTGCGTTAAATACCACTTGGATTTGGACAAATCCTGTGGATTCTTCCGTAAAATTTTCCGTAACTTTACCGCCATATCATACCT
>JAISMJ010000015.1 GCA_031276815.1 Treponema sp. | reverse complement strand
CATAGTTGAAACGATAGCGGCGCGTACCGGCTTGCGGTTTACCGGTGAAAAGGAAGACGCGGACGACACTTTCGCTCCTATTGATATTCTGGATTATGTCTACGCGGCGCTGCACAGTCCGCGCTACCGGAAAACCTACCGCGAGTTTCTCAAAATAGACTTTCCCCGCGTCCCCTATCCCGCATCCGCCGCCCAATTCCGCGCCCTTGCCGATCTGGGCGCGACGCTGCGCTCCCTCCACCTGCTTGAAGCCGCCCCCTCCCGCGGCGCGGCGGGCGAATATCCGGTTTCGGGAAGCAATACCATCGCAAAGCCTGAATACCGGGATGGGAAGGTCTGGATAAACGCGACCCAGTACTTCGCTGATGTCCCACGCGACGTGTGGGAGTTTTATATCGGCGGCTACCAGCCCGCGCAAAAGTGGCTCAAAGACCGCAAAGACCGCACCTTGGATTATGACGCCATAGAGCATTACCAAAAAATCATCGCCGCGCTTACCACCACGATAGCCGTGCAGCGGCTCATTGATGATGCGCTTGAAACCCCCTAATTTCCCCGCCGAAGCGCCGGCTCTTTGCGCGGGGCGTTTTGAGTTCCGCGCTGGAAGCGCGGCGTTCAGCGTTAGATAATCGGAGTTCAGAGCAAGATTAATTCGGTTCAGAGTGGAATTATTGGAGTTCAGAGCGGGAGTAATTCGGTTCAGAGCGGAATTATCGGAGTTCAGAGCGGGGTTAATTCTGCTCGGAGTGGAATTATTGGAGTTCAGAGCGGGAGTAATTCGGTTCGGAGTGGAATTATTGGGTATTTGAGCAGAATGAATTCTGTTTAGAAAGTAACTATCAGATCTTTGAGCGAGATTAATTCAGTTCGGAGAGTAACTATCAGGTCTTCGAGCGAGATTAATTCAGTTCAGAGAGTAACTATCGGGTCTTTGAGCAGGATTAATTCAGTTCAGAGTGGGAATTATCAAGACCCGCTTCACGCGGTCATGCTACGGGAGTTTCATTGCTACGTTCAATAGTAGCTGGCGCTCCCTATCCATTAAGCGTCCATTCCTGTTAGTGTTAGACAACCGCCCTTGCGCCGTTCAAGGCGGGGTTGGACGGCGAGCCTTTATAATGCTAACCGGCGTACAGCCCGCCGGCGTACGCTGATGCTATTGCAGATCGAGGCGGTACCTCGTTACTAACGGCTTAAACGATGAACGATACAGGAATCGGGAGAAACCTTCAAACTCAACGGGTATATCTATGTATACCTTTGAGATATGTTCTTGTTCCGCGTTTTTCAGAAGGCGGGAACACAGTTCCGAACCGATACCCAGCCTCCTGTATTCAGGACGAACTTCAAGATTGCATATATAGAGAAGGGTTTCCTTCCGCTTAACGCCAATAAAGCCCGCGAACTCACGGTGCGCGGTCTCGACCACAAGCGCGGGATCGCCCAAATCGTACGGCGTTTCCTTGCAACATGCCGCGTGCAGTGTTTTTACCGCTTCGCTATCGTTTGCCTCGTACGCGCGAAATATGAAATCCTCCAGAAACAGGTCTTCGGTTTCATCAGGCTCTTCGCCGATCTTTTCCATATTCCAGCTTTCTCGAAGCGCATTGTACCATGCCAGAATCGCGCGCCGCATTTTTCTGTGTTTGAAGGAAAACCAGTGTTTTTCCACATCGGGAAACTCGCTCAACGTCTGTTTGAACGCGCGAAATACGCCCCTGCCCTGCTCAAGACTCGACTGTAGGGCATCTCTCGCCTCATGATTGCGAACATCAACGGCAAAACATTCCATTAAACGAAACCCGTCGGCTGATTTCCATGCGGGAATGGCGATGTACCGGTCGCCGCCGGAGTTGTCCGGACCGGTACGGTCGTTTTTGTTTATCACCGCCGCATGTTCACTATCCAACAAGAACTCGGCGTTTTGATTTTCCATATAAAAGAGGAGATCTTCGATTAATGACAGGGTTAATTCAAAATACAACGCCGGCTCCTTAAAAATACCGCATGGGAAACGGCAGTACGCTGTCTATGCTGGAGCATCCGGTGAGGCTCATAATAAGCCTGTCTACCCCCATTGCAACGCCAGAACAGCGGGGGTACTGTTCCTTCCGCGGAGAGAATACGTTCCAATAGTCCGGATCAACGGCATGAGGCACAAGCGCGTGTTCCGCCTTGGCTGCGGCTTCCTTCTCAAAAAAAGCCCGTACTTTTTCCGGATTAGTTTCTTCAGAATAACAATTCGCCAGCTCAATGCCGCGCACATATAGCTCCCAACGCGCTACGGTCAGCCCGTCCGCGTTCTGCTTTGCCAAACACGGCGCAAACGCCGGATAATCCATGAGCGCGACCGGCGTATCGCGGGGGAGATTCGGTTCAACCGTATGCACGAAGATCAGATCGTACAGGGCGGCTGTTCCTATGGTTGCGGGCGGGTTCAAACCGAGAGCGCGCGCTTCCATGTCCAGACTGCCTTTTTCAACCGCAGCGAAAAGGCTGAAACCCGCATACGTTCTGAATGCGTCTTCAATGGTAAGACGCAGAAAAGGCGGGCTAATGCTTTTCCGTGCGGTTGAAGGGACGAGGGAGGCAAACAGTTCTTCGGTTATGTCAAGAGAATCTTCATAGTCCGCATCCATCGTATAGTATTCCAGCATGGTAAATTCCGGACTGTGCATCCGTCCCACTGATTCGCCGTTACGGAAACATTTCCCAATCTGGTACATGTTGACGCGGTGATCGGCAATGAGGCGCTTCATCCAGATTTCAGGCGATGGCGTCAAGAAATACGACTGCTTTTTCCGTGTTTCAGATAATGCCGGCGGTATATACGCCGTTTCAAACACTTCAAGACATGATTCCGGTATAAGATTGGGCGCAAGAATCGGCGTATCCGTTTCTAAATAGTTCCGGTCATCAAAAAAACGGCGTATGTTTTTCATAATACGCGCGCGTTCCTGTAATACTGTTATATCCACATGGGTTCCTTTTAATAGTGTTATATAGGCAAGATATATACCAGATTCGAAAGTATGTATGAACGATAGAAAGCGTGTGGGTAGTATCTTCTATTTCATACTATTTTGTCAAGTATTTTTTTCCGCCGTATCTTTTAGCCTTGCGGAGGATGCGCCTGAAGTGTGGATAGCGTAGGGCGGAAGAGGAACCCAACGCCGAAGGCGTGGCTTTTATGCCGGCCGATTAAAAAAGTGTAAAAATCGCAAGCAAAACGCATATCACTTCTGTAATATACTATATGAACGACTACGATTATATGAAAATAGACCGGAACAGTGAAGTGTGCGATGCAAACGGAACGTTTTCAGGTCCGCTTTCGCGTCCGGTTGAATGCCGTCCAAGGGAGAAACTCAAGGAAAAAGGACCTGCCGCTCTTTTAGATAAGGAATTGCTTGCCATTTTGCTTAACGTGGGAACAAAGAGAAAAAATGTAAACGCGCTTGCAACGAAACTGCTGGAATGGCTAGATAGGGAAAAAGACATGCCAAAGGTAGAAGAGCTTGTCAAAGTAATCGGGCTTGGCGAGAGTAAGGCTTGCGCTGTGATTGCCATACTGGAATTTGGAAGAAGGCGCTGGGGCGCTGTTGGAATTCGCGTGCGCTATCCTCAAGATGTTTTTAACGTAATACGGCATTACGCGGACAGGCGTCAGGAGAGATTTATCTGCATGTCCCTGAACGGCGCACACGAGATACTCGCGGTACGTATCGTTACCATAGGACTTGTCAATAAGACCATTGTCCATCCCCGCGAAGTGTTTGCTGATCCGCTGACTGACCGTTCCATTGCGGTGATCTGTGCACATAACCATCCATCCGGACAGCTTACCCCTTCGCCGGAAGATGATGAAATTACCGAACGATTGCAATGTTCCGCGGAAATACTCGGTATAAACTTCCTTGACCACATAATTTTTTCGGACACCGCTTTTCTCAGCTACCAGCAAACAGGAAGGCTAAAAGCGAGAAATACAGATAGTCGGCTCAGTCGCCTTTTGCACAGGTGACAGTACAGGAAGGTCGGCGGTTAAAAGTGATGAACGCAGCATTTCACGGCAGGAACCGCTCATTATCAGGCGTCAAGAGGTCTTGTAGACGTGTTAAAAGATGATTTTCTTTTGTAATCTAATGGTATACCTCTTCTAGAGGCGTTTTTTCATATCAGAAGAATTTCCCTCCAATGTGATCGCCATACCGGTGGTTATTATATATTGCATTAATTCATATATTTGCTATGAAACCGTGGACTGTCGCCGCAATCGTCTATTATACTTGAATATATCCGGTAAATATATTATGTTATTAGTCATAAAATTGGAGGTATTCTATGGACTGGCTCTATTCAGATACGGTGAAAGAGCATTTCACGAATCCACGAAATGTGTTGTTCGGGGATGAAGCGGCGTTTCCGGCTGACGGACGCGGGATCACGGGCAATATCAAATGTGGGGATCAGATGCTTATGCTGCTGAAAATAAAGGATGACGTGATTACCGACGTACGGTGGAAGACGTATGGGTGTGCAAGCGCGATAGCGTCTACCAGTATGCTTTCGGAAATCATAAAAGGTATGGGCATTGCCCAGGCATATACCATTAAACCAGAATATCTGGTTGAAAAACTGGGCGGATTGCCTGAATATAAGATACATTGTTCCGTGCTGGGCGATAAGGCGCTCCGTGCGGCTATTGACGACTACCTTGCGAAGACGGGGAGAGCAGGTATGCTTAAAGAAGCGGCAACCGAAATCTGCCACTGCCTCGGCATCACGGATAAGGATATAGAAAACGCATTCCATAATGGCGCGCGTACCTGGGAACAGTTGCAGGAAGCGACTAAAATTGGTACCGTGTGCGGCGGATGCAAAGACAAGTCGATGGAACTGCTGCACGAGCTTGAGCATATATATGGAAAATGAATGTGAAAACATGATTGGTTGTGATTTTTCCGTTGTAACTATTTGTAAAAATCAGTATTATATTTTATAAAGAGAAGAGAATCTCTAAAATATGAAACTGTACCGTGGAGTTGCGCTTCGGTGGGTTGAAGAGATTCTCTCATCTTTATCAACAAACAGGAGGTTCAATAGAACTGATGAAAAAGTTATCTTCAAAAAATATTTTTGTGTTTAGCTTAGTGCTAATAGGCGTTGTTTTTGGATTTTTATTGGCGTTCTTTTCTTTCTCTTACTGGAAACCGAATACGAATATACTGGCTTATGCGGAAGAAACCAAAAACGCTGTACTTCCGGCGGATGCGCTTTCCGTTGCTGAAGGGCTACAGAATGCATTCCGCTCCGTATCAGATAAAGTAGTGCCGAGTGTGGTGGAGATCAACACGGTATCAATAACGAAACAGCAAACGCCGCGTTTCGATGGTATTCCGTGGGACTTTTTCTTCGGTCCAGAAGGTAATGGCGATTCACAGGAACGGGAATACCGGTCGCAGGGACTTGGTTCCGGTATCATAGTACGGCAGGACAAGGAGGCGTATTATGTGCTTACCAATAATCACGTCATTGACGGCGCAACCGAAATTTTCGTTGTTATGAGTACCGGGAAGGAATATCCCGCAGCTCTTGTGGGAAAAGACGACCGCAAAGATATTGCGATGATTTCTTTTAAGACAACCGATACGTGGCCCATTGCTGTATTAGGCGATTCTGACTCGGTGAAAGTCGGAGACTGGGCAATAGCGGTAGGCAATCCGCTCGGCTACATGTCGTCCGTTACTATGGGTATTGTGAGCGCGCTCGGACGCAGCGGAGGTCAGGCGAATAATATCAATGACTTCATCCAAACGGACGCTTCCATCAATCAGGGAAATTCGGGAGGTGCGCTTGTCAATATACGCGGTGAAGTAATCGGTATCAACACGTGGATCGCCACTAATACCGGCACCGGCTTTATGGGGCTTGGGTTTGCCATTCCAATTAACAACGTAAAACGTTCTATTGATGAATTCATTTCAAAAGGCGCTACCAGTTACGGCTGGCTCGGCGTATCGCTCACTAATGCCGATAAGGATATGTTGAAAGCGCTCGGCATACCGGAAGCGCAGCGCGGCGCATTCGCCTCTCAAGTGTTCCTTGGTTCCCCTGCGGACAAGGGCGGTATACGGGCTGGAGACTTTATTACCGCAGTAAACGGCAGAGAAGCTCGAGATATGAATCACCTTACTCTTATGGTAGGTGATTTAAAACCCGGCGATAAAGCCGAGTTTACCCTCTTCCGGGACGGAGTATCGCGGAAGTTCACCGTTACTATAGATGAGCGTACCAATGAAGTAGCGTCCGATAACAAAAAACTGTGGCCCGGTGTATACGTCCTTCCACTGACTGCAGAACTCCGCGAGGCGCTTAAACTTGATAAGAACGCGCAGGGGCTGTATGTCGCTCAAGTGTACGTCCAGACGCCAGCATCCGTCATCGGTTTACAACGCGGGGACCGGCTTATAGCTGTAAACGGCAAACAAGTAACGGATATAATGAGTTTCTACAAAGTACTCCGTGAGGAAACAAGCAAAGAATTGTGGTTCTCGTTCATACGCGGAGACTCCATGCTGGAATCTCCAAAGTTTAAGCGATAGAACAGATTGGGCGTGTGTTTTTAGTACACACGCCTCATTATATTGTGGCAAGGGTGAGAAGAATATGTTTTCACGCGAATTCGGAGACTTTCTGAAAGAGTTATTAACTTCTTGGCAAGTGATTGCAGCGACTGTAGTTGTAGTGTTGTATATTGCGCTGGTAAACTACATTACTCATTTTAACACCGTATTCGAACAACCAAAAGCAAAGCAGAAAATCAAGAAAGTGAAGGTACAGATCAAGAAGAAAAAGAAAGAAAAAAGTGAAGAAAATGCCATGCAGGAAGATGAAGAAGTAACATCACAATGATTTCTCCTCTTATCAAGTAATAATATGCGACAATTTATAAAGAGAGCTTTACAAAAATTAAATAAACTGAGATCTGAACAGATAGTGGAACTTCTCGTCTCGGCTGCCGGTGAAATCGATCGTCTTGAAACGGTGCTTGATTCTCTTAAAGAAGGTATTCTGGTTTGCGATAGAGAGCATTGTCTCATCATGGCGAATCGTTGCGCCAAACGGTACCTGCCCATTTTGGGTGATGATGAAAAAAGTGAGAGAAATAAGCCGCCTATCTGGATCATGATCCGCGATGAAAAAGTATCGCCGTTTCTGAAACACGTTCTTGAGTGTGGAGACAAGGTTTTAGATAGAGAATTCTACGTTGAAAATACGAACCAGTTACGGCTTTTGAGCTTGAGCGTACTTCCACTTGTACAGGATGGGCATGTGTCAGGTTCACTTATTCATATAGAAGATATTACGGAAAAACGGCGGCGTGAAGCCCAGATACGGCGCATGGAGAGCCTTGCAAGTCTTACCACCATGGCTGCCGGCGTTGCCCATGAGATTAAGAATCCGCTCGGCTCGCTTTCCATTCATGTACAGCTTATTCAGAGAGCCTTAAACGCGCATAAAGAACAGTTTGCCGAACATGCATCAATGTATGGTACGTTTGAGAATTATCTGGGTATTATAAATGAAGAAATTGACCGGCTCAACCAGATTGTAGTTGACTTTCTCTTTGCCGTGCGTCCCATGGACATGGAACTTATCGAGGGGGATATCAACGTTTTTTTACGGGAAATGCTTGATTTTGTCTTTTTTGAGCTGGAAGAGAACAATATTGAGTGTGATACCGATTTTCAGGATGATGCGCCACTTGTGTACTTTGACGAGCGGTACATGAAACAGGCGCTGCTTAACCTGATAAAGAATGCCATTGCCGCCATGCCGGAAGGCGGCGTGCTTTCCATAAAAACCGAAGCGAAAGACTCCGATGTGCTTATTACGATTACGGATACGGGCGTAGGTATTTCGGAAGAGCATTTGCCCAAGATTTTTGAGCCGTATTTTACTACCAAGTCTACCGGTTCCGGGCTAGGGCTGACGCTGGTGTACAAAATCGTCCATGAACACAAAGGTGAAATCAGCGTGAAATCAAAAGCCGGAAAAGGCGCGAGTTTTATCATCAGTCTGCCTATGGTACAGAAAGACGTGCGAAGTTTGCCGGAGCCGCCGCAGAAAGAAAGCGGCGAAGGCAAACTTGTTGTGGAGTGGGAGGGAATGTAAAATCATGAAATTCAGGCTGTTGGTAGCTGACGATGAGAAAAATATCAGAGAAGGGCTTGCCGCTTCGCTTGAGATGGATGGCTATGATGTAGTTACTGTCGCATCCGGGGATGAGGCGTTCAAGCGATTCCAAAAGGGCGACATAGACCTCGTTATCACGGATCTGCGTATGCCCGGTTTAGCCGGCAGTGAACTACTGAAAAAGATACTCGCGGAAAGCCCGGGAACGCCGGTCATTGTGCTTACCGGTCATGGTACTATTGAAAGCGCGGTTGCCGCAATACAGAACGGCGCATACGATTTTCTTACTAAACCGCCGAACCTTGATCACCTTTCCTATCTGGTGAAGCGGGCGCTTAAAAATCGTGAAGATGAAATTGAGTACCGCCGCTGGAAAGAGGAAATTGCGCGCGACAAACAGTTCAAAACCATTATCGGCACGAGCACGGCTATGCGTAAGGTGTTTGATACCATAAGCCGGGTCGCCCCGTCAAAGGCGTCGGTACTCATCACCGGCGAGTCCGGGGTTGGCAAGGAATTGGTTGCGAACGCTATACACGAGCTTTCACAGCGCAAAGATAAGCCCTGCATAAAGGTTCATTGCGCCGCTTTCACGGAGACTTTGCTTGAAAGTGAGCTTTTCGGGCATGAAAAAGGATCGTTTACCGGTGCGGTCGCACGGCGACGCGGCATCTTTGAACGCGCCAACGAAGGCACGCTCTTCCTTGACGAAATCGGAGAGATAAACCAGAACATTCAGATTAAATTGCTACGGGTACTACAGGAACGGAAGTTCGAGCGAGTAGGAGGGGATGAGACCATAGAAACCGATGTCCGTATCGTTGCGGCTACAAACCGCGATCTCAAGGCGGAAATTGAGAAAGGAACGTTTCGCGAAGACCTGTATTTCCGTCTCAATGTGGTAAATATTGACGTGCCGCCGCTCCGTGAACGTAAGGACGATCTCCCGCTACTCATTTCGGCGTTTCTGAAAAAGTTTGCCGCCGATAACGCAAAAGCCATTGAAGGCATTGATGAACGCGCCCGTTCCATCCTCTTTACTTATGATTGGACCGGCAATGTACGGGAATTGCAGAACTGTATAGAAAGCGCCGTTGTCATGGCGCGGGGAAAACTCATAACTGTGGATGACCTTCCGCCCACATTGCGCTCATTGCAAGGCAAAAACGATGAAGGCTGGATTCGTATTCCGCTCGGCTCAACGCTTGAGGAAGCGGAGCGGATCGTGATTCGGGATACCCTTACGGCAAATCGGGGGAACAAAAGCAAAACCGCCGAAGTACTTGCCATCGGCAGAAAGACCCTGCACCGGAAATTAGACGAGTGGAATAAAGAAAAACCGGCGGCTATGTCTGATGATGAAACGTAATGTATCTGGAAGAAAGCGCCATAGTGGCGTGTAAGGGTGTGAATAAAGGCGTCTATGTTTAACAGCATACGGGGAACCGTTACCGGAAAAAGAAACGATATACTCTATCTCACAACCGGCGGTGTGGAATGGGACATTACCGTTCCCGCTACGGATAATGCGCGGCTGCCACCTGTCGGGGAAACCGCCACGGTATGGACGTGGCTCTATCATAAAGAAGACAGTATGAGGCTCTTCGGTTTTGCCGGCGAGATGCGGCGGTCTACCTTTCTGGAATTGCTTAAGGTTGAGGGCATTGGACCAAAAGGCGCGATTAAAATCATGGGCGGCATAGAGCAGGAGGAATTGGAACACGCCCTTGATTCGGAAGACCTGGGACGGCTTGAAAAGGTGCCGGGTTTGGGCAAGAAAACCGCGCAGAAGATGCTTCTCGCCCTGAAAGGTAAGCTCGCGCATACTCCGGCGGCTGCGGCGGAAACGGTCTCCCCATACGCCGATCTTGTTGAAGCGTTAGCCGCTATGGGCTATGATAAGCGAGCCGCCGCCGAAGCGATCTCGAAAGCTGAAGCCGGTTTACGTGCGGACGGCGCATTAGACGGTTCGTTAGCCATATCTGAAAAAGAGAAACTGCTCTTTAAGCAGGCAATTTTATATTTAAGCGGGATGTAACGGTGTCTATAACGATAAAGAGTTCAAGAATGATAACCCTCGTTTTTTTTCTTGCGGCTGCGGCGGTTGTCGTACTGCTTGTGTTTTCTCCGAACACTCTACGATTGACAACGAGCGTTGAAAAACCAAGGGAGATCAAGCAGACCCGTATTATTGAACGATCGGAGGCAAGCTCTGATGAAGAAATTTACGATGATACGGACGCCGGTGTCGTTTACAATGACGGCGTCAGCGCACATATCCTTTTGGAAAACGGAGAAATTGTCGTGAAGGCGCTGAACGAAAACTTCGACGCCGATATACAGGAAGAACAACTCCTTGCCTACCAGAACCGTATGGAAAACGACAGGCGTATTTATATTACCTATGTTGATTTTGATGAGACGGAAAAAGTCTATAAACGCGTTTGGGACGCGGAAACCCTTGTTACTCGTCCCGGTACCCTTGAATTATACACCTTGGATATGATAGGCGACCGTATTCCCTGCGTCATCGTAAGCGGTATGAACGGCAACGGCGAGCATACGCTGACGGTGTTCCGGTGGAACGATACTTGGGGCAGCGCCTTTTTGAGAGAGGAACTGGAAGCGCCTTTTGATACGCTCGTTGAGATTCAAATTGACGGCGCGATTACCATTCAGCATACTGAACGTACCCAAGCCTATCAGTTAGGATTGAGTAATGGAAAAGATTTTTCTATATCGGCGTATGGGCGGGACGCGGATTCTCTCAATATTCTGGATCAGGTTGAAATTATCTATACCTATAACGCCGAAGAGAACAGATACGAGCAAAGCAGGTTGACTCGCATACCGGGAAAACAGGTGGAAGAGCGGCGCATCAGGGAAATTTTAAGCGGCGGCGCAAGGGGCTTTGAGAATTTCATTACGGGATTATGGTACTTTGTACGCCCCGATGGGACCATAGACGGCCGCCAATATATCTATTTTGATCCTCCCAATAAAGAAGTGATCTTTTATACGGACGAGACCCAGCAGGTGTTTCATTGGCAAAATTCAGGCGCAACGCGGTATGGTTTGTATATTTCAACGCAAAATATTTCCGTGCAGACCCTGCGCCGTTCTCTGGATATTGCCCTTGAATCGCTTGAAAGCATACAGGTAAAGGTTTTTGAAGACGTCAAGCTCAAAATAGGCAACGATGCGGGTTGGGACGGCTCTTACCGGAAAGCGGCGGCTATCGCCGGCGAGCCTTCCCTACCGGTTCAGACAATACCGGCGCATATTAACGCCGTTTACAATGGTATCATCGGTAACATCCATTTTTCAGCGGACGGACTGTATGTACTCACATCAGGCGAAACTGTTCAAAAGGGCAGGTACAGTTTCTACAGGCTGGATGCGTTGAACATGCTGGAACTTCGTCAAGAGAACGAACACCGTGAAACCTATATAGTGAATTATCTTGAAGGCAACCTTTCGCTCCAGCGCGTCCGTATAGGCTCAAACGGCGTTCAGGATTTGCATGAACCGGCTATTCTGTTGTCTATAGAAGAAAATAGTTAGCGTATGCGGGCTATCAGCATATTTTGCGATAGTACGCCTTCTTCATATTGTAAAACAGCCCCTTTTCACGTATAGTAACATATATGTTTAGTATCATGGTTCTTGCCCTTTGCGGCGTTTCCGCGCTGCTTCACGCCGAGAATATACCGGAAGACCGCGCTTCACTCACAGCCGCCCCTACGGCGCAGGTCGCCCCGCTCCTCATGGGTACCGGCAGCGGCTTATACGCGCTTGCTAAAAACGGCGGCTTTGAGCAGCTGTGGGCGGGGGGGTCCGTCAAGAAAATAATCCGCGCGGACGGCTATTGGGCGCTTCTCACCGGTAACGGCATTGCGGTTTCAACGGATGGCAGGCAGTGGGACATGCGGAACAACGGGCTCCCCATAAAACGGATAAAAGTCTACGAAGACGGAAAGAAGTCTTTTATTGATATTGTACAGGATATCAAAGATGTTGAATGTTACGGCGATATGATGGCGCTTGCCGTGAAAGACGCGGTGTATTTCTCACGGGATCAAGGCGCGTCATGGAAGAGCATAGGCAGCCCTTCTACCAGAACGGACGGCATAAAAGCCGTAGCGGTAGCCGAAATGCCCGAACTGACGGTATTCGCCGCGCACAGTATTTACGGCGTGAGCTACCTGTATCCGGACAGGAAGGGCGCCGCGTGGACGGATATGAACACGGGCATTGAAACGCTTGAAACAACCGATAACCCCGATGAGGTGTCCGATATTGCCGTTGCCGTTATAAATGGCAAGACGACGGTATTCGCTTCACAGACCTTCCGGCGCAGGCTCTACCGGCTTGACTGGGACCGCAAACGTTTTGAGGCGCTGTGGTCGGATACGAGCGATTTCGGTACCGTTGACTCGCTTGAGGTGAACGCCGGCTCGTTCCGTTTTGTGCGGGATAACGCCATTATGGAAGCGGAAGCGCCGTTCCTCACGTTTACCCCCCGCGCCGATATGCTCGCGTTCATCAAGGCGGTTCCTACCGACCTTACCGGAACGCCGCATTGCATCTTCATCACCGGCGACAGGGCGGGAGAACGGACGATAGGGCTATCGGAACTGTGGCTGATACATGAAGACGCTGATCCAAGCGGGCGCAAAAACGCGGCCGCGGGAAAAGCGGGTTTGTACGTGCCGGTGAATCAGGCGCTTGATGCGGCGGCGTTCAATAAGCACCTCGCGCTCATGGAGGACCGGGGGCTTAACATGGCGGTTATTGACATGAAGGATGATTACGGGCGCCTCAGATTTACGCCCAAAGACCCGGCTATTGCGGCTAAGGGCAGGGTCTTTAACCCCCTTGACCTTGAGGCGTTTCTTGCAGCCATGAAACAGCGGGGCGTCTATACCGTCGCCCGCATCGTGGCGTTCAAAGACCCTGAATTGGCAAAGAAAGAGGGCGGGAAATACGCGGTATGGGACCGGTGGAACAATACGCCGTGGCGGGGCTATTATGACCGTAAGGTGAAAAAAGCGGATGCGGGCTCCGGCGCGAATATACTTCCGTCCGCTGATCCGGAGTATGTCATTGAGCGCACGTATATTGATGAACAGTGGATCGATCCGTATTCCGAAGAGGTGTGGGAATACAACGCGGCGATAGCGAAGGAACTGCACGAGCGGGGCTTTGATGAGATTCAGTTCGACTATATCCGGTTTCCCACTGACGGCGATAACTTGGCGGCGGCGCGCTACCGATGGCAGGACGCGGGCATGGACAAAGACAGCGCGATTCTCTCGTTTTTACGCCATGTCCGCGCCCGCATCAACGCGCCTATTTCCATTGACATATACGGGGCGAACGGCTGGTACCGCACCGGCGCGAGAACCGGTCAGGAAGTCGAACTCCTCGCCCCGTACATAGACGTCATCTGTCCCATGTATTATCCCAGCCATTTTGAGCAGACCTTTCTTGCCCAGCGTCCCGCGGAACTGCGCCCCTACCGCATCTACTACCTCGGTACCGGCAGAACCGCGGCTATCGCCCGCAAACAGGTAGTGGTGCGTCCTTGGGCGCAAGCCTTTTATCTCAACGTATCCTACGACCGCCGCTACTACAACGCGGACTATGTACGCCGTCAAATTGAGGGCGTAAACGACGCGGGCGCGCCCGGTTACACCTACTGGAACAACTCAGGGCGCTATGAGGACATACCGCCCCTTACCCGCGCGCCCCAATGAGGCGCGGTGAATCGCCGCACGTGTGAGGCTCACACTAAGGCGCGTGTTAGTCTCACACTAAGGCGCGTGTTAGTCTCACACTAAGGCGCGTGTTAGTCTCACACTAAGGCGCGTGTTAGTCTCACACTAGGGCGCGTGTGAGGCTCACACTAAGGCGGGTGTTAGTCTCACACTAAGGCGCGTGTGTGTCTAACACTAGGGCGGGTATTAGCCTAACACTAAGGCGGGTGTTAGACACACACTAAGGCGCGTGT
>JAISMJ010000087.1 GCA_031276815.1 Treponema sp. | reverse complement strand
AACGCTCCCTGCCGTTGATATGAACTTACTCCGCGTCCACAGACAGGGCAGCCGTTTCTTTAATTCGGGAAATTCCCCGCGTAATACGTATGACGTATACCCTTTCAGCCGCCCTACTAGTGTATCTATCCCAATATGCTACGTCAAGCGCTAGATGTACATGATCGCTCATTGTCTCCATTTCTAACACTTCAAAATCCAATGCTTCTTGTTTGGAGATAATAAGCTCTTTGAGCCGGGTCTGAATCGCCTCTGAGAGGACTTTCCGCCGGTATTTCGGACACCATATCACATGATATTGACAGCTATATACCAGCGTTGGGGTTGTTTTATAGTGCTTGCGGGGGTCTTTTATAGTCATATGCTAACTGTTATAGTAGTTAGTATACTCATATCTATCTTTCTTGTCACGTCTTATTTCAATATGTTATTACCTATCTTTATCGTTGCGCCTTATATCCACAAGCCTTAAGCCTTGGGCTTTATGGCGACCTTTTGTAACCGGAGAGAAAGGGATTCGAACCCTTGGTACCCTCACGAGTACACACGACTTCCAATCGTGCACCTTCGGCCGCTCGGTCATCTCTCCAAAAATAAGCGCAAGCTGGAGACTTCGCTGTGGATGCCTCCATTTTTTTTCAATACAAAACTCAAAAGCGCACAAAACATTATTATGTGCGCTACCGGAGAGAGAGGGATTCGAACCCTCGAAACCCTTACGAGTTTAACGGTTTTCGAGACCGTCCGATTCAACCACTCTCGCATCTCTCCTGTGTTTCTTGTTTTACTATGATACGCTATCTTGGCTTGTTTTGTCAAGCGGCATAACGCTCTATTCGGGTACAACTTTTGAAAAGCGGTAGTATTTTACCGCTTCGGATCTTTCTTCAAGATATGCGGAGCGTGCGGCGCACTGCGCCGGTTTGCCGTGTGTGATGGAAATGGCGTCTGTCTACGTACAACACAATTACAGTTTTATGGTAAGGAAAGGCGGGAAAACCGGTTCCGCGCCTCCGGTGAGAGGGCGGAATCATGCGTTCTTACACTGCGTCGCGCTTTATCTTTTTGGTCGTGGTTTCTTCCATTCGTTCATCAAGGATTGTGGTCTTTTCAATCTTCTGATACGGCAGAAGCCGCTGATTCACTTCGGAAATAATAGCATCAATCCGCGTTTTTACCTGTTCTTTCGGCGTGTCTTTGAACACATCGGAGCTTGGGTACACGAGCGCCTCAATACCTTCGGTCTTCATCTTCTTGTTAATCTCAAAGCCCCGTACGAGAATCTGTTCGATTTCTTCAAAAAGCTGGAACTCGTTCTCAATTTCTTCGGGATATACATTCTTGCCGCCTTCGGTTACGATCAGGTTCTTGGCGCGTCCGGTGAGATATAGGTAATTTTCATCGTCAAGGTAGCCCAAATCGCCGGTTTTAAGGTAGCCGTCTTCAGTAAACGCCGCCTTGGTGTCTTCAGGCATCTCGAAATACCCCTTCATAACCATGGGACCTTTTACTATGATTTCACCGACGCCGCGTTCATCGGGATTCAATATCTTCATATCAACTTGAGGAACCGTCTTGCCGACACTGGTTTCTTTGTAGTGTTCCTTGGGGTTCAGATTGATAATGGGCGAAGTCTCGGTAAGTCCATAGCCCTGTATAAAGTCGATGCCCAGTTCGTTATACTTCTTAAACACGCTCGGCGCAAGGGGTCCGCCGCCGCAGATACAAATACGCAACGTGGTAAGACTCGCCTTATCAAGCACAGCGCGGAACATCTTCTTGCCCGGATTCACGCCGAAAATCTTCTTGATGAATCCGGAAATTCCCATAAGCGCGGTGATAGTCCCGTATACAAGCGGACCCTTTGCCTTCAAGCCGCGAAGAATACCGGCAAGTACCTTGTTGAACAGCATCGGTACGCCCAAAAGCATGGTAACTTTTGCTTGTTTCAGGTCTTTCAGGATAACCTGCGTTACCATTTTCTTGCCGAACACCAGTTCCGCGCCACAGGATATGGTCTCAATGAACACGGCAAGCATAGTGTAGGCGTGGTGAATGGGCAGCAGCGCGTAAAACACGTCTTCAGGATAGATATCAAGGTGTCCCTGGGCAAGATAACAGTCTGAGACAAGGTTCTGATGGGTGAGCATAACGCCCTTCGGATTGCCCGTTGTACCGGAGGTAAAAAGAATCGCCGCGAGATCGTGTTCGGAAGCTTGTTCTATGTCCGCATCGGGTCCGTCAAGGGTGTAAATGTACACGCCGACACCCTTACGCAGAGAAATAACTTCACGTATCAGTTTCCGGCTGTCCTTATCTTCCACATAGCGTCTATGTTTTTCTTCGTCCACAAAGAGCATTTTCGCTTTTGATGTTTTAATTAAAAGATCGGTTTCCTCATTTTTAATTTGGTAATCAATAGGAACGACTGTTGCGCCCGCAAACAGTATACCCAAGTAGGCGACCGTCCATTCGGGGGAATTTTTTCCGGTAACAGCAATCGTGTCGCCTTTACGGATACCCTGTTTATGAAGATACCGCGCTACCGCCTCAATTTTTTCAAGCGATTCCTTATAAGTAAGGCTGATCCTATCGGGTTCGTAGATGGTGAAACAGGGGCGTTCTCCATAACGGGAGACCGTGATTTTGAACATTTCGGGCAACGTGGGCCATTGTCCGGTGTAAAACGTTCCTCTATATTTTTCCAAGACCCGCCACGGCGTCCGGATTATCTCTTTTTTAGACATATTACAACTCCTTTTTGCCATTAGACACAGAATTATTATACTAGTTGCAGATAATTTCAGAAAACCATGCGCTTTTCACAGGAGGCGCGTTTACTGTACCGCCGCGATGATTTCCGCTATGACTCTATCCGTATCTTCGTAAGGAACTTGGCAAGTACCCACCTGACGGTGTCCGCCGCCGCCGTATTTAAGCATAAGGCTGCCCACATCAACGGTCGCCGTCTTGTTGAGGATGCTGTATCCTACCGTGATGACGCTATTCATCTTTTGTTTGCCGTCCACGATCCAGATGGAGATATTCTGTTCCGGGAACACCGTGTAGAGGAGGAAACGGTTGCCTGCGGGGATATTTTCAACGCCTCGCAAATCAGCGATGATTGCATTGCCTTCAACTTTGGCGTATTTCTTTACAGTTTCAATAAAGAGATCGTTCTGTTCAAAATACACCTCAATCCGCTCCTTAATATCGGGCATGTTGAGTATTTCTGTGATTGGTTTAGCAAGAGCGGCTTCGGATGCGATTTTTTTCATAAGATCGAAATTACTGATAGTAAAATTTCTGATTCTGCCCAAACCGGTACGCGGATCCGTGATGAATCCAAGCAGGACCCAGCCTTTCGGATGGAGGATTTCATCGCTGGTGAGATCGCCTGAATCCATCTTATCGGCGTATTCGAGCATTTCTCTGAATTGTTTGAGTTTTTTATCCCCGCCGTAATAGTCATAGATGACCCGCGCACAGCTCGGCGCTTTTTTTGAAACGCCCTCAAAGTAAAACTTTGTCCCAAGCCGTTCCGTTTCGCTTGAATGGTGATCAAACCAGAGTTTACATCCTTTGATATACGGTACATTCGCTACAATGTCGTTATCGGTAGCGGTAACAAGACCGTCTTGTATATCCTTGGGATGTACGAATTGCCACTCATCAATTAAACCTAACGCTTGGAGCAGCGTACCGCAGATTAATCCGTCAAAGTCGGATCTGGTTATTAAACGCATAAAACACTCCTTGTGATATAAGAAATAAGAATTTTTGTCAAACAGACAACGCTCACATTGATAGAGCGAACCCTACCAATCCGGCGGCGTGGACTTACCCGTGAGCCCGCAGTCTCCGCAAGCATTGGATTCGCGCGCTCCGCGCATATGTCGCGACCGTCTTGGAGTATACTTATATCTATGGTTCTTGTCAATCGTTATCTCTCATAGCGTCATTGCCAACAACCGAAAGGTAGCGGATACGCTCAAGATCGCGGCGGTAGCGGCTCCGCCGAAACTAAAGATAGGCGGGTGAGCCGCGGAAGGCTGCAGTTGCGATTTTTCGCTTGACTATCTGAGAAATACAGCGGGCGGTGTTGGCAAAGGAGCATTGCAAGAAGGACGCTCAAAATAAAGCCTAAAAAGTTCATGCCCGACCGTAATAAAGCGGCATAGGCGGAGCATGGCTCCCGCGCTGTTCGCTCTTTTCCCCGGCATGGACGGGAGAACCGGAACCGCTCACGCGGCGTGAAGAATGGGGAAAAATTTTGTTGACAAAAGAAAAAAAAGGATATATACTTTATCCAGTTTATAACGATCATGCGTAAAACGTTGCAAAGGAGATTGAAAGAACGTCATGGGTTTTTCCACGCCGCGGTTGCGGAA
>JAISMJ010000108.1 GCA_031276815.1 Treponema sp. | reverse complement strand
ATGCGAAGAAGCATACAGAGTGAACGCAAATATGTCAAGAGGCTTTGATATGGTTTTTAATGGATTTGCAATTTTTTTAACGCTTCAAAAGCTATTCGCCATTCACGGCGCGGGTGAGACGTCCATGCGGATTTTTATAAGGCAGAAAGGGTATATCGGTATGATCGCTAATGATTGACAAGAAGTATACCTAATGGTGACGGCGGAATACGAGCCGTCTTACAAAGACTCAAGCCGTTTCAATTCAGCGCGGGCGGCAAGATAATCGGGATTCAGGACAAGCGCCTGTTCAAGCGCGGTTTTGCTTTCCTCATCACGTCCTAGAAGATGGAGACAACGGCTTATTCTGTATTGGATACGCGCTGCGTTTTCTTTGCTTTTAATTTCCCGCAAGAGGGCGTTTTCGTAGCAGGCAAGCGCGTCCGCCGTATTATGCCGCGCCTCCATGATACGGGCAAGATTCGCCGCCACAGCGTAAGAATAATGATTGTCATACAGAATGAGTTGTAATTGCTCGTAACTTTCGTCAAGATCGCCGATGGAGATAGGGAAGATAGCCTTGTACACATCAAGCCACGTACCCGTTATGTTGTTATAGGCGGCGTTCTTGATGAGCAACTGCGTTTCTTCGGTACGCCGCAGAAGATTGAATAACCAGATCGACCATTCGTAAAACCGTTCATCGGTAGGGTACTTATTCAGTAATATCCACGACTGGGCTATGGTTTTTTCAGCCGTCCATAGTTCCTGCTCACGCCTGAGTATTTCCAATTCTATGAGCGGATGGAGCGCGTGTTGAGGTTCAAGATAGGCGACCGCTTCTTCCGGCGGTAATAGACGGGAATATGTAATCACGCCGTACGCGGCATACGGAGCGGTACGATCGTCAGGGCGCTGCTGTAAAGCGGCTGAAAGCCGTTCAAGAAACGAGATGATTTTTTGGGGATCGGTTTCAGTCGCTGCGAGGTTGTAAAGGCTTTTTACTTTATAAGCGGTATTTTCAGACGTAGAAAGCATTGTCCAGAACGAGCGGGCGCTCGCCGTATTGTCCGACAAATACAGCGCGTCCGCCTGACGGATAATACTCGCTTCGTCTGATGATTGGGCAAAGAGCTGCGCTGCTTGCAGCGGTTTACCGTAATCGTAAAAGAATTGGGCGGCGAAATTCCGCACGTCCGGCGACGTACTGGTTTTGAGCAGCTCATTCACCCGCGCCGTAGCCGCAGAAAAATCGCCGCCGAGTATCTGCAAAATAGCATCGTCAAGGGCGAATCGCTCCTGTGGTATTGTTTCAGGAAAAAGCGATTCCTTATCAGGGATTTGAGACGCTCGTACCGGATCGTTCATGTCGCCTAAAAGCACGTAGATGCTCAGAGCCGCCGGTTTATACCGCGTTCCCAAAAGGCGCGAGGCATAGGAACGCGCCTTTTCGGCGTCATCGGCGGCGATAGGAGTGTCCGCGCGCGCGTTGTCCGGTAAAACAAGAAGCGACTCCGCAGCCGTTACCGCGAGCGGCTCGGAAGCCGGATAACGCGCGGCTGCCTTTTGCGCGGATTTTTGATATGCGATCAGAAAATGAGCGTCTTTTTGGGCAATCGCCCGTCTCCGTTTCAGCACGGAAAGCAAAGATTCTATGGAAAGGGCTTTCTTTTCAAGGGTATCGAAGGCGCGGTTTATCTGATTGACGCTTGCAATTCCTTGGGCGTTTTCAAGAAAAACATCAAATGTTTGCAAGGCTTGAAAGAAACGCTCATCATTTTTGGCGGATCGAGTAAGATTCCGTTCGGTACTATACGCAATGCCAAGTCCACTCAGAACAATAAGCCCCACTACAAGACCTGCCGCAATAGCGGCGTTAAGCGAATCTTTTTTGAAAAGCGCCTTCTTCTTCATGTTCCCCATTTTCTACTGTTTTTCGTATCCCGTCAAGCACTCCATTGACAAAACCGTAGGATTTTTCTTCGCCAAAAATTTTTGCTATGGCTATCGCCTCGCTTATTACTATGGGAGCGGACATATCCCTTTGAAATAGAAGCTGGTACACGCTTATCCGCAATATAGCAAGATCAACGCGGCTGACTCTGGAGAAATTCCAGTGTTCCAGATGGGATTTTATTATGTCATCTATCTTTTCGAGATTTTCAATTGAACCGGTAATAAGGAGACGAGAAAATAATTGGGTCTCCTCATAGAGCCACTCGCTCTTTTTATCTTCCAACCATGAGAAAGTTAGCAGATTTTCAAGAATTTCCTGCTTTTCAGACGCCGATTTGAACCGCGCTTTTACGGCTTCCCATGCGTAAAGCGTCTGAAATGCAAGAATCCGTCCCTGTCTCCGTGATGACATTCCTATTACCAGTTGATGTATTGAGGAAAGGTCTTGATGGTCGCCGCTTTGCGGAGCTCGCCGATCAAATTGTTGCTTAATACCGTTGAACCGGTATTTATACGCTCCTGTAGCAATACTGAATGGATATATTCTTTGACGTTCACGGAACCCATTCCTAAATATTCAGGAACAGTGTCTTGTAAACTTAAATCTTTTCCCTTTTCCCTTTTGAGAATGTATAAAATGACGTATTCCTGTGGCGTCTCAAGCAGCTTGGATACTTTCCGTATGCCTTGATTATCCGGTCCGGTTGAAGGAAAGGCTGTATCAAAAAATTCCTTGCCCATTCGTTGCAGCGTGATACTTTGTAGGAAATAATCGGTTCCCGCTTGACAGTTTTGATAGTTTTGCGGGGCGGCATTGTTCTTTATCTGGGTAAAATGAAACAGGAATTCTTCTCCGCTGCTTCCGATCTGCCGTATGAGTTTGTCTGCGGTATCTTTTGCTTTGGATTTCGTTGCGGCGGTAAATGGAATACGAATATAATTGCATTGTACGTACCCGTCCTGCCGAAACGCCGAAGGATTAGCGCGATGCGCGGTACTGACGTCATCATCGGTAGGCGTCCCGCCACCCAGCTTCAGGACGTATTTCTGCTGCGCGAGCTGCGTCCTGAGCTGCGTTCTGAACATGGCAAGCTCCAAACCGGTTTGCTGTTTGATAGCTGCGGCAAATTCCGCTTCGGTCGGCTGGCGTCCGCCTAAACTCGCGGCTTGCTGGTCTTTCAACGCCTGTATTTGTTCGTTTAACTCACTCTCGTTTACCATAACATTAGCTTTTGAGACGGCTTGAGGCAAGTACTTCTGAGTCATATATTTGTTTATCAGCATCTGCTGCCTCATCTGGTCGCGGTACATGTTCATATCCATACCGGTCTGCTGTTTGATAGCTGTGGCGAATTCCGCTTCGGTCGGCTGTCTGCCGGCGGACTGAGCCATCTGTTGCCTGATTACCTGTATCTGCTGATTGATTTCCGTTTCGGAAATAGTTATCTTTTCTTTTACCGCAGCCTGAATGACCAGTTTTTGATCGATCATTCCGTCAAGTACTTGCTGCCGTTCCTGGGCAGTTGCCGCTTTACCCGCCTGTTTTTCCAGTATTTCAACCTGTGTCCGTAATTGTTCGGCGGTAACCGGCTCTGTTGTGTTGTACTGGATCGTGGCAACCACCGCTTTCCCGTTGTACTGCCCAAAGCCCGCGGCTGCGGTCATTACACAAAAAACCGAAACTATTAAAAACCGTTTGTTTTGCATCGTTACTTCCTTATCTTTTATGCTTGTTAGTATTATATTATCACTTATAAAAGAAAAAATCTGTTATAAGGATACAATTTTTTTTATGAGGGACGGATGAGAAAGGTACTCCTTCCGGCGCGGCGCATTATTCCAGCACCGCCCTGATGCGTCTGACCCCTGCTGAAGAGGATTGTTCCTTTTGTATCTTGAATGTACCCAATACGCCGGTGCGTTCCACATGAGGTCCGCCACATACTTCCTTTGAGAAGTCGCCCATGGTGTAGACTTTTACCTGTGAATCGTACTTTTCGCCGAACAGGGCGGTTGCGCCCGATGCTTTGGCATCATCAAGCGCCATGATCTCCATGGTTACCGGCAGATCGCGCCTGATCTGCTCATTGACGATTGCCTCCACACGGGCGATTTCCTCCGCAGTCATAGGCTTGTCATGGGAAAAATCGAAGCGCATACGTTCCGCGGTGATGTTTGATCCTTTCTGCGCGACATGATTGCCGAGTACGATGCGGAGCGCCTGTTGCAGAAGGTGGGTCGCGCTGTGGTATCTGGTAGCGATTTCCCCCTGATCGATGAGTCCGCCCTTAAAGGCTTGCTCGCTGCCCGCGCGGGAAAGCTCCTGATGTTTCCTGAACGCCTCGTCAAATTCCTCACGATTCACGGTAAGTCCCGCTTCCGCGGCAAGTTCCGAGGTAAGCTCAATGGGGAACCCGTACGTATCGTACAACTTGAAGGCAAGCCGTCCGCTCATGATCTTCTGCGGATTTTTCAGAAGATTGGGGACGAGTTTCTCAAATTCCTTTTCCCCCTTATGCAGGGTTTCGAGGAATTTTTCCTCTTCCTTGTTCAATTCCTCTATAATGCGCGTCTTGTTTTCGATGAGTTCCGGATACGGTCCCGCCATTTGCTCAATAATAATACGTGCGATTGGGGAAATCACCATTCCTTCAATGCCGAGTTTGCGCCCGTGCCGCACCGCGCGCCTGATGAGACGGCGCAGCACATAGCCCGCGCCCACATTGGAGGGCGTTACCGACTTGGGATCGCCTAACATAAAAGCGGACGCCCGCGTGTGATCCGCTATGATACGCATGGACTTGTCTTTTTCCGCATCCGTTCCATAGACGCAGCCCGCGGCTTTTCTTATTGATGCGATACTATCCGCAAAAATGTCCGTATCGTACACGGATTTTTTGCCGTTCAACACCATTACGGTACGCTCAATGCCCATGCCGGTATCCACGCACGTTCTGGCGAGCGGTTCATACGTACCGTCCGCTTTTTTGTTGTACTGCATGAACACGTCATTCCATATCTCAAGCCATTTACCGCATGAGCAACCGGGTCCGCAATCCGGTCCGCACGGTTCCTTGCCGAAATCATAGAACATTTCTGAATCCGGTCCACACGGTCCGGTTGCGCCAGCGGGTCCCCACCAGTTGTCGGATCGCGGTCTGTAGCTGATACGCTCCTCCGGTATGCCGAGCGACCGCCACACGGCTGCTGATTCCTCGTCGCGCGGAACCGTATCATCGCCCTCAAACACCGTTACCCCGATCTTGTCAACCGGTATGCCGAGCCATTGCGGAGACGTGAGGAATTCGTAACTCATGCGTATAGCGCCGTCCTTGAAGTAGTCGCCTAAGGACCAATTGCCGAGCATCTCAAAAAACGTAAGATGACTCGGATCGCCCACCGAGTCAATATCGCCGGTACGTATACATTTTTGATAATCAACAAGCCGCTTGCCAGCCGGATGTTCCTGACCGAGCAAGTAGGGGACAAGCGGATGCATGCCGGCGGTGGTAAAAAGCACGGTCGGATCGTTATCGGGAAGCAGCGATTTACCCTGAATCTGGGCGTGCTGTTTTGATATGAAAAATTCAATGTACTTTGAGCGAAGTTCGTTTGCATTCATTGATACAATTATAAGAAAAAATGCCGCTTTGTCAATAATGATAGACGCCATTGAAGGAGACGGTACCGCCCGTTATTATTCCGTATTACAAGAATCAATATTCAACGCCATGTACAATTTTCCGGATACGGTAAACTGGTTTTCCCTGGTTCTAATAACCGCAATACCTTCGTTTTTAGCGGCTTCAAGCATGTCTTCCGGCAGGGGACGGGAATTACATACCACAATTACCGTAATATTGACCAAAGACGCAACCGCCACCGTGTTTTTATGCGCCTGTATGGTAATGAGCGCGCCGCCATCATGGGCGTTTGCCATCACATCGGACAGCAAATCAGACGTGTACGCGCCAGTAAGTTTCGTGTCTTCAAACTCGTTCTGCGCGATTTCCGCGCCTAGTATCTCTGCGACTTGTTTTATGGTCATATGTTACTCATCTTTAGGTGAATTAATATACACTACTGAACGTACGGTCGTTCCCTTGCCCGCAGTGGAATCAATAGAGAACTCATCCGACACTCGCTTGGTGTTTGCCAATCCCATGCCGGCGCCGAAACCAAGTGAACGTATCCACTCATTGGCAGTTGACCACCCCTCCTGTAATGCAAGGTTGAGGTCTACGATACCGGGTCCCTTGTCCGAGGCGACAATGATCACCTTGTCCGGCTGAATGGAGCAGCGTATAACGCCGCCCACAGAATGTACCACCTGATTAATCTCAAGCTCATAACTCGCAATAGCTATACGACGGATAATTTTGAGATCGATGTTCCTCAGTTTGAGCGCCTTTTTAATCTCGGTAGACGCCCTGCCGGCAAGTTCAAAATCGTACCGTATCGTAGTAAACTCCATGTCCGCAGAAATTGACGCGCTTTTTTCCTTTTCCTGATGGATTCTTTCAAGACGCAGAACCTCGCGGTTCATTTCCGTAAGAAGGGTTCCCACCACATCTTTTGATGTGAGGATGCCGACTAATTCGTTTTCTTTATTTACAACCGGATAACGCCCGTACCGGTACTTATTGAGGTAGGAAATCGCAAAGGAAAGAGGCATGTCGTCTTCGAGGACAATGACGTTTTTCGTCATGCGCTCATCGACACGACAATTTATATGCCCTTCATCCAAGGCAATCACTATGTCGTCAATGGATACAAGCCCCTGTAGCTTGTGGTTATCATCTACAATAGGTACGCCAGTAATGTAGTTTTCCTTCATGAGAGCCTGAATGTACCGCATGGTGTCAGTCTTGCGTGCAGTGATAACCGCGGTTTTCATTACATCTTTTATTTTTAATTGATAAATCAATTCCAACACCGCAGAGGGAGAATCTACCGTACTTATGGGTATGCCTTCCAGAGCGGCGTCATTCCTATCTTTTTCTATTTTCTTTGGTTTTTCCATCTGTATATCGCTCATTCCCGTTTCCTCCATGAACAATGCGCGTGGTACGTAACGCCGCGCTATGCCTTGTTATTATACATCATAAGCTTTTCTATGACGATAGCCACGCCGTCATCATCATTCGTTTTATCACTCACCATGCCGGCAATTTCCTTGATGCGTTTATCACCGTTTTTCATGGCAATGCCCAGACCAGCCCACCGTACCATGGACTCATCGTTCATGGAGTCGCCTACTGCGGCAACTTCTTCACGCGGAATACCGAGTTTCTGAGAAACAATCTCAAGCGCCGTTCCTTTATTGGTTTCAGGCGGAAGAATCTCAAGAAAATACGGTTTGCTGGTAAAAAGCGTTATACTCTCGCCTAAATACGTATGCAATATACTTTCAAGCGGCTGCAAAATCATGGGATCGCCGGGAATGAGGAGTTTATAGCAACCTTTTGCCACAAGTCCCCTGAAATCTTCGGCGACAACCTGTTTAAGCCCGGTGAGTTTCTGGTCGTACATAGTGAATTCATTGGTCTTCGATACATACATAATATCATGCTCGTATAGTTGGACGGCAAAACCTTCCGCCGAGCAGAGATCGTAGGCGGTAAGCGCCGTTTCTACCGGCAGCTTTACCCCATGCACAATGGTATTCGTAGCGCTTTTCATGATAAGGGTACCGTTGCTACAAATCAGATACCCGTTTCGCTTGTCCATACCCAGGGTTTTAACAAACTTTTCCATTGCCGCAGGCGTTCTCCCCGATGCAAGAACAACGGAAATTCCGGCTGCAATAGCCTTTTGTACCGTCTTTTTCGTACGGTACGAAATAGTGAGGTCCGAACGCAAAAGCGTATCGTCTAAATCAAGCGCAATTAGTCGTATCATATAATAAGAATAACCGTGTTTTCATTTATTTTCAATGGTAAATTTGATCCCATAGTAAAAAAATAGATAATAGTGTATACTTTATCTATGGGGAATACATACGTTTTTGTCAATCAAAAAGGCGGCGTAGGGAAAACCACTTCCGCCATAAACATAGGAGCTTTCCTTGCTGAAGCGGGTAAGAAAGTGCTGCTTATTGATTTTGATTCTCAAGCAAACCTTTCAAGCGGTATAGGGCTTTCAGGCATAAAGCCCGGGGTTTACGAGCTTATATCCGGTATGTCCGGTATTAATGAGGTGATAAAAGAAACCGCTGTTTCAGGGCTTTCCGCCATTCCCGCAAGCATAGACCTTTCGGGCGCGGCGGTAGAGCTGATAGAACAGCAAGATAGGGATTTTTTTCTGTCAAAAGCGATTGCGCCGGTCAAACCAAGCTACGATTTTATCCTGATTGACTGCCCGCCCTCATTAGGAATCCTTACCATTAACGGGCTTGTCGCGGCGGATAAAGTGCTTATCCCGATGCAGTGCGAATATTTTGCAATGGAAGGGCTTTCCTTACTCCTGCAAACCATCAAACGTATACAGAAACTGAATCCGATCCTTGACGTAGGCGGTATCTTTTTTACTATGTATGATGCTCGTACCAGACTGACGCAGGAAGTAGTCAGGCAGGTGAGCGCCCATTTTAAGAAACAGATGTTCAATACCATTATTCCGCGTAATATAAGGCTTTCCGAGTCGCCGTCTCACGGCGTACCGATTTCTCAATACGATCCTCAATGTATGGGCGCAAAGGCGTACAAGACGCTTGCAGAGGAGTTAATCCAACGTGACTAAAAAAATATCCAAGTTCGGTTTAGGTAAAGGATTGGACGCCTTGCTTCCCGCCGCTGATAACGAAGGTACCGGTACGTATGATACCGCAGCCGAATATGGCGCGGACAGAGTGGTTTCTCTGCCTTTAACGCACATTCACCCGAATCCGAACCAGCCGCGTAAATTCTTTGATGAAGATGCGCTCAATGAGCTATCGGCTTCCATACAAGAACACGGCGTTATTCAGCCCATTATTGTTGAAGCGGTTGGCGGCGGTACTGATGCGGACTATACCATCATTGCGGGTGAACGGCGGTTCCGCGCCGCGCGCATTGCCGGACTAACGGAAATCCCCGCTATCATTCGCACGTATTCCGAAGCAGAGCGGGTTGAAATTGCGCTTATTGAGAACGTCCAGCGTACAGACCTGAACCCCATTGAAGAAGCCCTTGCTTATAAAAGTCTGATAGATATTACCGGTAAGAATCAGGATGAAATAGCCGCCAAAGTGGGGAAGAACCGTTCCACAATCGCCAACGCCCTGCGCCTGCTTCGATTGCCCCAGTCGATACAAAGAAGCCTCGAAAAAGGCGACATTACGAGCGGTCATGCGCGGGCGCTGCTCTCCATTCCCGACAGGACGACGCAAGAGCGGGTGTGCAACGCTATTATTGAGAAAAAGCTTTCCGTGCGTGAAGCCGAAAAGCTCGCGGTACCGCCGGAAAAACCGGTTAAAACCACGCCTTCCGTAAAGCCGTTCTCTAAACGCGATCCGCATCTCATTTCCCTTGAAGAAAACCTGATAGAAAAGCTCGGTACCAAAGTGAGCATTGATGGAGACTTCAGTAAAGGCGTTATTTGTATTGAATATTATTCTATGGAAGATTTGGATAGATTGTACGAGGTGATCGTACCGCAGGATACCGGGGAAGAACATAGAAACGCCTAGCGTTTTGCCCCGATCCCTTGACTGTCCTTTTGTCATACTGCAAAGCCCGCCATATCAGATCACGCTATTTTTTCGATTAACTCCGAGAGCAACGGAATGAGCTGTTTTTTTCTGGAAACAACCCCTTTGAGCATATAGACGCCCTCCTCAAGCCGCGGAAACGACAGGGTGCTGGTAAACTTTTTGCCGGTAACAAAAAACAGGGAATCAAGCGTGGTAACATCAGTAACAAGCAGGCTTGCAAAGAAGAGGTTTTTACCGGTTCTGTTCTTTTCCAGCGCGGCGAAAATTTCATGTTGCCGCCGGACGAGGGCGTCGGTATTGTCCGTTTCGATTTGGCTTACGGTAAACGAAACATCTCCTTCGCCGTACTCTTTCATATCCATACCAATAAGCTCATCAGCCGGAAGGGCGTTGACGCGGTTTGCAGTCGACGCCAGGTCCTGTCCCAGTGTCTGGACGTCAAGTCCGGTTACTATGGAAAGATAGTCCGCGGCTTCGCGGTCGCTGTCAGTAGTCGTAGCGGATTTTAGGCAGAGCGTATCCGCGAGGATGCCGCACAGGAGAATTGACGCGATCTCTTTTTTCATAGGGACATGCTGTTCTCGGTACAAGTTGGTAATGATGGTACAGGTTGCGCCAACCGGTTTGTTGATAAAGGTTATAGGGTAGCGTGTGGAAAGGTTGCCCAGCCGGTGGTGGTCTATCACTTCAAGGATACGGTAGTGTTCAATACCCTCAACCGCCTGACTCGGCTCATTATGATCCACGAGGATAAGCTCAATATTCGGTTCCCTGATGAGGTCTCCCTCAAAGATAACGCCTGAGACGCGGTTTTCATCATCGCCAATGGGAAGGCAGCGGGACGGCGCATGGAAAAGCGGCTCTTTGAGTTTGCGAATAGGATCGGTAAGGCGCATGAGGGGGACGGAAACGTCGCATATCGTTCCCACCGGCGATGAGTACATCACCAGCATTGCCGACGACGATGTGTCATACGGCGTGGTCATCACGGACACCCTGTTTTGTTCGGCTAACACGCTAATCGCCGGATCAAGGACATGGTTGTTTGAGAGAATAAGCGCCCTCACTCGCCGCTCTATGCAATAACGCTGCAAATCCCACCGGTCGCCCATAATAACAAGCGTACGTTCAGGGTCCGTATCGTTCAGGTGTTCAAAAAAATGCTTGTTATAAGCCGCCGCAATAACAACGGAAGATTTTTGTACGGCGTTGTTATTGAACAAAGTGATGGGCTGCGCCCGTAACGTTTCTATCAGGTGATCGATGGATACCGGAAACGCCGCTTTCTGATGCGGGTTAATGTTGGCGATGACGTACTGGGCGAAACCCCGATAGTGGAGCATCCCCTTGTACACGCCGAGCGGGTTCACGACGGGCAGCGTCCGCATATTTTCCTGCCGCATGAGTTCCAAGGCGTTCCAGAGCGGGACGTCTTCGGTTATGGTCATGCCATGATCCTGCACATAATAGGCTGCTTTTGGAATAAGATCGGGAATATACAGGGGAACATCCGCCTTGAACCGCTCAAACACGCTCTCGGTTTGCGGGTGCAAGTTTCCCGCCCTTGCCGCAACGCAATGGCTCATTCCCTGAGTTTGCTTTAACGCGGCGTACGCCGCCGCCGCCGCCACCGAATCCGTATCAGGATTCCGGTGTCCAATAACATATATACGCTTTTCCATACGGATAGTATACACGTTATCGGCATTCTTGCATATAATAACTGTTATGTGCCATGCCTTTGATTTTTAGAATTCATCTGATACCATGCAGCGTCTATTTTTTTTATACACCCCGCATGAAAATCTATGCAAAACAGGTATGTCTTGCAAAAGATCATCAGTTTGTTTATACTATTTTTAGAAGAGAATAGTAATGGCGGATATACTGATATTGGCAAATTCGACAAAAAAGGGAGGATTTTGTGTCGCAGGAAAAGATATTGAGACAAATAGATGGGTTAGGATCGTTGGTAGCCCAAAAGGTTTAGCGCTTAATTCAAATCAAATTGTCTATAATGACTTAGCAAACAACAGGCAGATAATCCAGTATGAGCCATTTAACAAAATTATCCGATTAGATTTAGGTGATGCTGTTCCTCTTCGCTATCAACCTGAAAATGTATTGATAGGTCAGAAAACTTGGCAGGAAATACACATTGCTAAATATAATATTACTTACGATACTCCCATTGATTTATGGGGTACAGGCGATAGAATAAAAGCCGAGGATATTAAACACGGTTTGGTAAACATCACACAATCCTTATATTTGATACAAGTTACCAATTTACAATTTTATGTTAATAATTATAATGTCAATCGCGCTTGTTTCCAATATGGAAATACTAACTATGATTTAGGCGCAACTATGAATCCGAAAATATTTCAAGACATTGTAAATGGAACGAGACACCATAACAGTGTATTAACTGTGAGCCTTGGCGATTCATTTCTAAATCCACACTCTAATCAATATGAACATTATAAACTTGTTGCTGCGGTATTTTAACCGGAGGATTATTTATGAGTAAAATATATACTATTGGTTCTTCAATACATACTACACAGGAATTTACTACATTATTAAAAAAATATGATATCAATGCTTTGGCAGATGTACGTTCAGTGCCATATAGCAAACATACACCGCAATTCAATAAAGAAGTGTTGACAACTATTTTGAAAGAAAAATCTATTCATTATTTAGATTTTAGCAAGGAATTCGGCGCAAGAAGAGAAGAACATGCAGCATATACAAATCATCGAGTTGATTTTAGCAAAGTAATAAAGCTGCCTGATTTTCTCTATGGAGTTGAGAGAATTAATACAGGTATTTTAAAGGGATACAATATTGTATTGATGTGTACAGAAAAAAATCCATTAGATTGCCATAGATTTTCTCTTGTGTCCAGAGCATTAGTTGATATATTGGCTGTTGATGTAGATCATATTTTGTTTGATGGCGCATTATTGAAACAGACCGATTTAGAAAAAAAAATGTTACATGATTTTGGATTTGAAAACGATCTTTTTAATAGTTATAAAACACAATTAGAAAACGCTTACGAAAAAATAATTGGTAAAGTGTCTTATCAAGAATTAGAGTATCTATATGAATAGAATATTTACAATAGGCTTTACAGGGAAAACCGCAGAAAAATTTTTCTCTTTGATAGAAGAAAATAATATAAAAAAATTAATAGACGTAAGATTAAATAACGTTTCTCAACTTGCCGCTTTTTCAAAAAAAGATGATTTAGAATTCTTTCTGAAAAGAATACTTTCGTGCGATTATATACATAGACCTGATTTAGCTCCAACAGAAACAATTCTAAAAAACTATAAATCTAAAATTATCAATTGGGATACTTATACAGATGAATATATAAAATTATTGGATTCTCGGAATATTGCGTCCACGATGAGAAGTAACGAGATTATAAATAGTGTTTTTCTATGTAGTGAACATCAACCTAAATATTGTCATAGAAGGCTGTTAGTTGAATATTTCCAAAAACAATGGAATAATTTAAAAATAATACACTTAATTTAATTGTAAGCGAAGGCACGGCGCCTAACAGGGCTGTTTACGCTTCGCCGCCAGTAGGCGGCTCGGGCTACGTTTTGGCTAGGGGGTGTCGTCAAAAGACAAGGAAGATAGATCTGAGATAGAAAGCGGCAAGAAAGGAATCAGAGCGTTGAGCATAGCGAGTAGCAATACCTCTCCACTGCTTAAGCCACCGAAATACATTCTCTATACGATGGCGCTTCTTATACTGCTCTCTGTCATAAGTCCTTACCACCTTCCGGCTACGCTTGGAAGGAATAACTACCTTACTACCTCCCGCACGGGCTGTGTCTATTACCTGGTTCACCTCATACCCGCTATCGGCTAACAAGACGTTTACCGATACACCTGCCATTAAGCGCGGCGCATAGGCGTAATCCGCCTCCCGCCCCGCTGAAACTATGATACACACCGGCTTTCCCCGCTTATCTATAGCAAGGTGGACTTTGGTATTGAGCCCTCTTTTGTACGCCCTATCGCTTGATTTCCTCCAACCGCCCCGCATCCGTCCGCATGGACTTTGCTATAAGTTGCATCTATCATGAGCTATGTGGTATCCCCTTCCCCGATAACTTCAGCGGCTATTGTTTTCCAGACACCCCTATCCCGTCGGCGGGAAAACCTTCGGTGTGTATGTTTCCAGTCGCCGTATTCAGGAGGTAAATCTCTCCAAGGAATGCCGGTTCTGATAATCCAGGATACGGTATTCGCCGATTGTCATGAGCCATTCGACCCTGTTTACCTGCCGCTCATGGTAGTAAGTCTTTTATCTTTTCCCACTGCGCCGCGGATATCGAAACCGACCCCTTCAAAAAAAACCTGCGCTGGAACGCCGCGTCCCGTTACGCCCACGGCGAGGAATTTACCGCCACTGCCGCCGCCGCCGCGCCGGGACAGATTATCAGCCCGGACCGCATGAACGCCGTCTTTTCCGCCCTGCGCGGCGAAGCCGCCGCCTTGCCGCAAAAAACGGACGAAGCCCGAAGGAACGCCGGCGTGTATATCGAGTGCCCCGTTGACTTTGAATCGCTCATCGTCAACGCCTTTTCCCGCGTATTCGCCGCGGAGGGCTTTCCGGTGTCCCGCGCCCGCGACGCCGCGTCAGCGGTCTGCGCGGTCGCGGTGGACGAGGGGAAACAAGAGCGGGAGCTGGGAACCACCTACAACCCGTCGGT